>JBPYFR010000279.1:0-36952 GCA_051985685.1 Acidimicrobiales bacterium | reverse complement strand
CGGGACGCGTCCTCGAGGGAGGCGTCGACTGGCAGCGGAGCCGCTCTGACGGGGTGTTGGAGATCGACGCGCACTACGCACTCGTGACCGACGCCGGAGAGTCGATCGAGGTGCGATCGACCGGTTTGCGCCGGGCGGCGCCGGAGGTCGTCGACCGCATCATGCGGGGTGAGGACGTTGACCCCGACTCCTATTATTTCAGGACACATGTTCTCTTCTGGACGTCCGCTCCGGGCCTGGCCTGGTTCAACGACCTGCTCGCGGTGTCGACCGGACAACGCGACAGAGACCTCGTGCAAATCCACGTCCACGAGGTCCTCTGAGCGTGCCGTCCGGCCGCCTGCGGTTCCTCATCGTCGGAGCCGGCGTCGGCGGGCTGACCACGGCGCTCAGCCTCCACCAGATCGGCGCCGACGTTGAGGTGTTCGAGGCGGTGGAGGAGCTCCGCCCGCTCGGGGTCGGAATCAATCTCCTCCCGCACGCCGTGCGCGAGCTCAGCGGGCTCGGGCTGCTCGACCAGCTTCGCATCAGGTCCGTCGGACCGGAGCTGCTTCTCTACTGTACGGACAGGGGCCAGGAGATCTGGCGCGAGCCGAGAGGGCTGGCCGCGGGGTACCCCTACCCGCAGCTCTCGACGCACCGCGGCTGGCTACAGCGGGTCCTCTACGACGCGTTCGTCGAAAGGCTCGGCCGGGAACGTCTGCACCTCGGGCACCGACTGGTGGGGATTGAAGGTAGCGCTGCGCGTCCGTTGGCGGTCTTCCCCCAGGCCGAGGTGCAAGCCGACGTCGTGGTGGCCGCCGACGGGATCCACAGCGCAGCTCGGGCACAGTTCCGGCCTGGGGAGGGTCCCCCGTTGTGGAACGGATCGCTCATGTGGCGAGGCATCGCCGAGATGCCGCCGGTCCTGGACGGCCGCACCATGGTGTGGGCCGGTCATCCCGAACAGAAATTCGTCGGCTACCCGATCGTCGACCGGAGCAACGGCACCCAGGACTTCAACTTCATCGCCGAGCTTCGGAGGCCCGACTCGCCGCTCGCCACGCGGGAGGACTGGAACCGCCGGGGAGACCCGGACGACTTCTACCCGCAGTTCGAATCCTGGGCGTTCGGCTGGCTCGACGTGCCGGCCATCATCCGGTTGACGCACGAGACGTTCCTCTTTCCGATGGTCGACCGTGACCCATTGCTCCAGTGGACCTTCGGCCGCACCACGCTGTTGGGCGATGCCGCCCACCCGATGTATCCGATCGGCTCGAACGGCGCGTCTCAGGCGATCCTCGACGCGAGAGTCCTCGCGGGGTGCTTCCGCCGGCATCCCGAGGACGTCGACGTCGCGCTGGCGCGCTACGAGTCGACGCGGCGCCCGGCGACGGCTGCGATCGTGCGGGCCAACCGTGGACTCGGGCCGGAGCTGCCGATGAAGCTTGTACACGAGCGCGCGCCGGAAGGATTCTCGGACATCGCGGCGGTTATCAGTCCCGAGGAGATCGCCCAGGTCACCGAGGAATATCGACGAACGGCCGGCTTCGCGCTCGCCGCCCTGCAGCGCGGCACGTCCCTGCTCGACGACCCCTACGAGCTTTAGGCCGCGGCTGGGTCAGGGGGCCTCCACACCCTCCGCGTCACCCCGTGGCCGACTTGTTGGCGAAAACCAGCGACTTCGTCGGCGCGTCGTAGTGCACCATGTAGACCGGGCCGAGCGCGTAGGGGCGGCCCGGTCCGAACGAGATCGGGGCATTCCCCCCGGGGAGCATCAGGTTTTTCAATCCGTACCCGGCATGCACGAAGCCCTGGACCGTCAGGTTCTTTCCGGCCGCCTTGGCGACGTCGCTGAACAGCGCCATGTCGGTGCACGCGATCTCGACGCTCATCCAGGTGGCGTCGGACTCGGGCACGGTCGGGCTGTAGGCGCGGATGGAGTCCGAGGGGTAGGCCTTCTTGATGACGTGGACGCACTGTTGGGTCCCCGCGTTGCTCCATATGGAGGCCGGAGGGGGGAGCGGGCTCGAGGTCACCACATTCTTGAGGTAGGCCGGGTTGTAATTTCCGCCCACGGCGCCGGTGAAGTCGCTCTCGCTGGTGGCTACCCACGGCGGGTTGTAGTCGCTCTGGATGGAGGAGAGCCCCTCGGGCCAGACGGCCGAGCCCTGACCGACCGCCACGACCTCGTTGACGCCGTCCGATCGGAATCGCTGCGCAATGGCTGTGAGCTGCGCGTTCTCGGCAGGGAGGTCGCCCTGGGGCGCGGAGTCGATCGCCGTGGTCACGACCGGGATGTGCAGCTTTGCCAGCTGCGCCTTCACAGCCGCCAGCTCCTTCCCGTCGGCCACGTCGCCGCCGAACAGGGCCACCTTCTTATGGGTGAAGACGCCCTGCTTGTCGTAGACGCCCAGCGACAAGGCGTCATAGGCGTCGTTCGGTGGCGTCGTCGTGAAGTCCTGGGCCGTGGTCGAAGATGTGCCGGACGCATAGATCGACGCGACGACTGGCGTGTTGTGCTGGAGGTAGCAGGTGGCGTCCAGGGGTGCGATGGCGACGAAGACGGTGTCGTCCTGGGTCAACTGCGTGCACGCAGTCGCCGCCGGCGCCGTACCCGTCGGGTTCACCGCCACGAGGTAGGGGACGACCTTGCGGCCGTTTATGCCTCCGTGCGCGTTCATGTTGGCGATGACGGCCTTGAACGCGTCGGGGACGCTGCCCCAGCTGATGTCCACCCCGACGGCCTTGACGGCCGCCACGTCGACGTAGGGGACGCCGACGCGGATCGTCGTCGCCGTCACTCCCGGGGTGCTGCCCGAGGCCGAGGATGCGGGGATGGTGCCGAGCGACACCCACGAGACGGAGACGATCGCCGCCACGGTGGCGACGAGGTTGCGCTTGGTCATGATGGACCACCCCCCGGTGGACAGTGAAGGCTCTCGGGCGAGCTTCTGTCGGGGGGAACTCTGGCACAGGCATGCGGGCGATGCTCGTCAGGGTCGGCAGTGGACTGACGCCATGCCCTGGTGTAATCAAGGCGGGGAGTGGGAAGGCTGCGCTCTGGCAGCATTCCTTGACCAAGGAGGGACCCATGACGGTGGTGGAACCGGCCACGCTGACCTGCCCGCCCGCAGTCGATGCCTCGGCGCGCTTCGTCCCAACCGGACAATTCCGCGGGAGCCTTGAGGAGTTCGGCTACGTCGAGGAGGAGTGGTTCGCGACGGGCCAGGTGGACGGCCACCCCTACGCGACGGCGCTCACGGTGCGGCGGCCCCGGGACCTTGCGCGTTGGAGCGGCACGTTGATCGTGGAGCCGGTCCACCTCGCGAGCGCGGCACCGATCTGGCTCTACACGTCGATGTACCAGATGCGTTCGGGTCACGCCTGGGCGGCCGTCTGCTCGCAGAAGAGTGCGCTCGACCTGTTCGTGAAGCCGATGAATACGGAGCGCTACGCCTCCCTCGAGATCTGGTCCGACGCCCCACCGCTCGACACTTCGGGTCCCGACCAGCTCAGGGTCCCGCGCGATCCGGCCGCCTTCCGCGAGCGGATGGAGCACATGCGTCGGGTCAACGCGCTCTCGACCCCGGTCCTGGCCCAGGTCGGTGCCGCGCTCACCGGCGGCGAGGGGCCCTTCGCCCCCCACGAGGTGCAGGCCCTGCTCCTGGTGGGCCATTCGCAGACCGGGGGTGTCGTGACCGACTTCATCTTGCGGGGCCACGACGACCAACGGCGCAGCGGCGGATCGCCTGTCTACGCCGGCTTCTACCCGAGCGGCGCCCCGTCCGTGTGTTTCGGTCCGCGCGACGTGCCCATCGTGCAGGTGTTGAGCGACGGTGATATTTCGGACCCCAACCGACCAGGGCGAGAGGGCCGCGCCTACCGCCGGGACGACAGCGACGAACCGGGCGACCGCTACCGCCTCTACGAGCTTGCCGGCGTCGGCCACATGGGCACGAGATACCCGCCGTACAACGACAACGCCATGTGGCAGAACGATCCCCTCGGGACTGCCGGCAGCGTCCCCAAGGACGCTGCAATGAACAGCCTGCCCCATGACGAGCTGTTCTCCATGGGCCTGCACCATCTCGTGCAGTGGGTCGCCGCGGGCGGCACGCCGCCCCGGGCGGCACGGATCGAGGTCGGCCCGGACGGGCTCTTCGCCAGGGACGAGCACGGCAACAGCCGAGGAGGGGTCCGCTGCGTGCAGATGGACGTCCCGAGATTGCGCTACCAGTCCAACCCGGGCGTGCAGGAGGACGGGACGCCCGCCTTCGGCGTCGTCGGGACAGAGGAGGCGCTCCCCGCCGAGACGCTCAGGCGCCTCTACCGCGACCACGCCGACTACGTGGAGAAATTCGACCGCCGGCTCGACGAGCTCATCGCCCAGGGCTGGTTCCTGGACGAGGACGCCGACGAGATGCGCGCTGAGGCCCGGAAGACCGACGTCCCCTGAGCAAAGCAGGGCTCGTCCCGCTTGCTTGTCGGGTGCTCAGAGCGGGAAGGCAGCTGCCGCCTCGACGAGCATGGCCTCGACGTCGCGCGGCAGCACGACGCCGGTGGCCACGGCAGCACGCGCGGCCTTCTCGTACAGCGCGAGGTAGCTCTCGCGGGTTCCGTAGCGGCGGCGCACCTCCTCGGCGGGAAACGCCTCATAGGTTCCGACGAGGCGGGCAAAGACGTCCGGCGTGCGCTGGATCGCACTGTTGTGAGCGACGGGCACGTCGACCTGGGGGAGCCGGACGCCGTCCTTGGCGATGCGGTCCGCGTCTCGTTCGATCTGCGGCGGCGACCCGCCGAATTTGATGGCGCGCTGCACGGGCGGCGGCGTCCCGTCGCGGACCCAGATCTGCAGGTGATGCAACGCGGCGTCGGCGACGGGAGCCACCGAGACGTGGTTGATCGCTTGCAGGGACGAGTCGTCGAGGGGTGGCGCGAACCCGAAGTCACGTACCATCCGTGGCGCCGACGACGTCATGGCAGGCAGCGAGACGTGTGACGCGCCGGCGATCTCCCAATAGCGAAAGGTGTCGGTGTCAGGCTGGCGGACCCCGTAGCACGCGGTCGCCTCACATTCCGTGTTCATCACCATCACTGGGATCCCGAGGTCGTCACGCAAGAGGTGGACCCCCTCGGGAATCCGGGGTCGCTGCTGCTCGGCGACGTCTGCCTGCAGCGTCATGACATCGTCGCCGACCTCGAGCGGGGTGCCGCCTCCGAAGTACATGACCAAGAAGAACGCGTCGAAGCGTCCGGTGAGGGGTTGCACGCCGTTCACGTAGGTCGCCAGCCGTGCTGCCGATTGCGACGCCCCCTGGGCAACGAGACGCTGGACCTCGAGACCGCCCATCGGGTCCACGCGACCCCGTGGACGGTCCGGCGCAACCGCAGCGGCCGCCTGCGTGAAGATGTCGTAGGAATAATCGTCGCCGGGAATGGACAACGACCCGTAGCGATCGGGGTCCCACGCCCGCAGGCCTTGAGGATGTTCGCCCACGCCGTGGACCCCGACGCGCTGGGCGGACACGGCGGCGTAGGCAAAGCCGCCTTCGAACACCTCGAGGCTTTCCCCGCCGCCGAAGTTCTCGTAGCCCGCGGTCACGTTGTTCCAGAGCGCGATGACCGTGCCGTTGAAGGCGGCAGGGTCCTCGGGACGCACGACGACGATGCGGGTCGCAAACGGGGCGGAGCCGCGCGGTTCCAACTGCCAGTGGCCGTCCCCGCCGAGCTCCGAGCCCGGAACCTGCCCGTAGCGCCGGGCAGTCCCCTCGAGGAAGAACTCGTCCTGTGTGTAGCCCCAGCGCGCCAGGTCCATCGTCGGGCCGCCGAACGCCCATCCTTTTCCCGTGCTCACCGGTCCACGTATCCGCATGGCTGCGCCTTTTCGCTCCGATTCGCGTGCGGTGACTACCCTAAGCTGCGACGGGCAGCCCGGTAGATGTCCCGGCCGCGGTGCGCCACCAGCGATGACCATCGCAGTAAAGGAACTTCGGGGCACAGGGCCGGGGGGCTCCTTGAGCGACGCGCCGAGCGCAACGCCGTCTCCACAGACGGGTACCGGGAGCCCCGGAGACCTGGCCCGTCTCCTTTCCGAGGGCGCCCAGGAGCGACACCTCGCGGCCAAAGCGACGGACGAGGTGTTGCTCCCCGAGGACCTCCTCCCAGGGACGCGGGAAGAGAGGACGTCGTTCCGGCAGGGTCTGCGCAGGACCGGCGTCTCCACGTTCGCGGTCTTGGCGGTGATCGTCGCCCTCGACAACCTCCAGAGCTCGGGATTGAGCGTCCTGGCGCCGAACATCCAGACGTCGTTCCACGTGAGCTCCGGCGTCATCGTCTTCGTGGCCGGAATATCCGGAGCGTTCCTCGTGCTCGGTATCCTCCCGATGGGGTGGTTGGCCGACCGGTTCCGGCGAGCACCGATCATCGGCTTCGCCACGTTCTTTTTCGGCGCCATGGTCTTCCTCTCGGGGCTGGCCACGAACATCTTCCTGTTCTTCCTTGCCCGCTTCGGGGCGGGTGTGTCACAGGCCTCCACCCAGACGGTCCACGGCTCGTTGCTTGCCGACACCTACCCGATCAGCCTGCGCGGGCGCATTTTTGCCGCCATGGGCGTGGCGACCGGGATCGCCACCGCGCTCAGCCCCATCCTGGCGGGTTCTATCGCCAGCGCGGTAGGCGGGGCCAACGGTTGGCGCTGGGCGTTCTACATCCTGGCCGTGCCGATCGTGCTCGTCGCTGCGATCGCCTTCCGTCTGCGCGAGCCGCCCCGAGGCCAGCACGAGAAGCTCGACGTGCTGGGCGAAGTCGTCGGGGACACGCAGCCCGTGCCGCCGTCACTCGAGGCGGCCTTCGCTCGCATTATGAAGATCCGCACCATGAAGATGTGCCTCATCGCGTTCTCGGCGATGGGATTCGGGCTCTTCACGGTGCCCGTTCTAGGCAATCTGTTCCTCAAGCAGGAGTACGGCCTCAATGCCTTCCGCCGTGGCCTCATCGGCACCATCGGCAGCCTCGGGGTCCTCGTCGCGCTGCCGTTCGTGGGGCGCTATTACGACCGCCTGTACCGCCGCGACCCCTCCCAGGCGCTGGCCCTGATCGGGAAGGTGATCCTGCCCGTCGCTGTCCTCGTACCCATTCAGTACTTCATGCCGAACGCCGTGCTCTGGGCGGTGTTCAGCGTGCTGGTGACGGTGCTGACATTGAGCGCGTTCTCCATGGTGGGACCCGTCTTGACCTCCGTCGCGCCGTACCATCTGCGGGGCCTCACCGGCGCGGTGGGGGCCATCTACCTCTTCTTCTTCGGCGCCACGGGCGGCGCGGTCCTCTCGGCCGCCCTGGACCAAGCATTCGGACCACGCGCCGCGGTCCTCATCGTGATTATTCCCACCACCCTCGTCGGCGCCTACATGATCCTCCGCGGCTCGCGCTTCATCCGCAACGACCTCTCGCTCGTCGTCGTGGAGCTCCAGGAGGAGATGGAGGAGCACCGGCGCCGGTCCCAGGACCCGGCGTCCATTCCCGTCCTGCAGCTCAACAACGTCGACTTCAGCTACGGGCAGGTCCAGGTGCTCTTTGGGGTCGGCTTCGAGGTGCGCCGTGGCGAGGTGCTGGCACTGCTCGGCACGAACGGCGCTGGGAAGTCGACCGCCTTGCGTGTCGCGGGCGGGCTCGTGACCTCCGACCGCGGTGTGGTGCGCTTGAACGGGCGCACCGTGACCTACGCCACCCCCGAGCAGCGATCGCGACTCGGCATCCACTTGTTGCCCGGTGGTCGCGGCGTGTTCGGCGAGATGACCATCATGGAGAACCTCGAGATGGGTGGTTTCGTCTACCGGCGGGACCGGGCCGAGCTTGGTCGCCGCATGGAGCGGGTGCTCGGGCTCTTTCCTGCGCTCCAAGAGGCCAAGGGGCGCCGGGCCGACACCCTGTCGGGAGGCGAGCAGCAGATGTTGGCACTGGCCATCGCCTTGCTGCACGACCCCGAAGTGCTGATGATCGACGAGCTCTCCTTGGGCCTCGCGCCGATCGTCGTCCAGGAGCTCATTGAGGTCGTTGGGCGGCTCAAGCGGGAGGGCGTCACGATGATCATCGTCGAGCAGTCCCTCAACGTTGCCGCCGCCATCGCCGACCGTGCCGTATTCATGGAGAAGGGACAGGTCCGCTTCGAGGGTGCGATCGCCGACCTCATGGAGCGTGACGACCTGGCCCGAGCCGTCTTCCTGGGTGGCGAGGTGCCGGTGTGATGTTGGCCGTCGCTGGGGTCAACTCACAGATCGTCTTCGACGGCGTCGTCCAGGGTCTCGCTATCGCAGTCATCGCCGTGGGCGTAGTCCTCGTTTACCGGGCCACCAGAATCATCAACTTCGCCGTCGGCAACATGGGAGTCATCGGCGCCGTGACGCTCTCGCTCCTTGTACTTCAGTACAACGTGCCGTTCTGGGTCGCGCTGGTCATCGCCCTGCTGATCGGCCTCAGCTTCGGGGCTGCCGTGGAGGTGACAGTCATCCGGCGCCTGAAGAACGCACCGCGAGTGGTCGTATTGGTGGCGACCATCGGCATCGCCGGACTGGCGCAGGCGATCTCTATCAAGATCCCCCAACCGTCTGACTCGAGCGCGCATTTCCCGACGGCATTCAACGGCACGTGGACGTTGGCAGGCGTCAACGTCCGGGGTGCCGACCTGGGCGTGCTGATCCTCGTCCCCGTGAGTGTGCTCCTCCTCATGTGGTTCTTGGATCGCACCATGATCGGGAAGACGGTCAAGGCATGCGCCTCGAATCCTCCGCTCGCCCGACTCTCGGGCATCTCGCCGAAGCTGGTCTCCACCATGGTGTGGGCGCTGGCGGCCGGTCTCTCGACCCTCTCCGTCGTGCTGATCGCGGGAGAGTCCTCCACTGCCGCCGGGCTCGCCACCCTCGGGCCTCAGACGCTCTCGGAGGCGCTTGCTGCCGCGGTCATCGCCGGCATGCGCTCGTTCCGGGTCGCCGTGATCGCCGCCGTCGTCATCGGCGTGCTCCAGAGCATGCTCACGTACAACTTCCTGGCTGTGCCCGGGATCACGGACCTCCTGTTGTTCGTTGCCGTGTTCGTCGCGGTGAGCTTCGCCAGGCGGGAAGGCGGAGAGGAACAGGTCTTCGCGTTCAGTCCGCGGGCTAATCCGATCCCCGAACGGCTGCGCTCCATTTGGTGGGCGCGCAACATCGACAAGGGCGGCATCTTGTTGTTGGGCCTGCTGGCGGTGCTCCTGCCCATCGTGGTCACCGAGCCGTCCCGCCAGCAGCTCTATACGGCCGTGCTCGCCTTCGCCATCTGCGCGTCCTCGCTGACGGTGTTGACTGGCTGGCTCGGGCAGCTGTCGCTGGGTCAGATGGCCTTTGCCGGGCTTGCGGCCCTCTTCGCCGCCCGGCTGGTCACCGAGGGCGTCCCTTTCTGGGTGGCCATCCTCACGACCACGCTTGCCTCCGCCCTCCTCGCGTTGGGCATCGGTATCGGATCGCTTCGGGTGCGCGGGCTGTACCTCGCGGTGGTGACGTTCGTGTTCGCACTGACCGCCCAGCAGTACTTCTACTTCCTGCCGTTCTTCTCGAGTGACTCACCCGACGGCGCGAACGTCCCCTTTCCTCCGGGGAGGTTGTGGTTCATCAATTTCCCCGGACAACGGGCCTATTACTACGTCGTCCTCGTCGTGCTGGCCATCGTGGTCCTCGTGTTGAGCCGTTTGCGGGACAGCGGGGTGGGTCGGCGGATCAAGGCGGTGCGGGACAACGAGACAGCGGCCGCGGCGTACAGCGTGCCGCCGGTGCGAGTGAAGCTGCAGGCCTTCTCCCTGGCTGGAGGGCTCGCCGGACTGGGCGGGGCCTTGCTCGCCGGAGCCTTCGCCAATATCGCGTTCACCGAGAACTTCTTTCTGGTCAACGACTCCCTCAACCTCGTGGCCATGGTCGTGATCGGAGGCATGGGCTCCGTCTCCGGCGCCGTGATCGGCGCCATCTTCGTCATCGGGATCCCAGCCATCGCGCCCAACAACCAGCTCGTCGGACTGCTGTCGTCGAGCCTCGGTTTGCTGGTCGTACTGCTCTATTTCCCACGTGGTCTCAACCAGATCACCTACGGCGTTCGCGATGCCATCCTCTCGTGGGCCGACCGCCGGATCGGGGAGCGCAAGGAGCCGGAACGCAAAGGCTTTGCACCCGTCGCGCGTCGGCGCGCTGAGGAGGTCGCGCCATTCGGTGGTCGCGTGCTTGCCGTGACCGATCTCAGCGTGTTCTTCGGCGGTATCGCCGCGGTCCGCCATGTGTCGCTCGGTGTCGACAGTAGCGAGATCGTGGGCCTCATCGGTGCCAACGGAGCCGGGAAGTCCACGCTCATGAACGCGATCGGCGGCTTCGTGAGCTCTACGGGCACGGTCACCTTGCTCGGGGAGGAGGTTGCAGGCAAGAGCCCGGGTTACCGCACGTCGCTCGGGCTCGGACGAACGTTCCAGGCGGCACCGCTGTTCCCGGAGCTGACAGTGAGCGAGACGTTGCTCGTCGCGCTGGAAGCGAAGGGACGTGCGGGCATGTTGTCCACCGCCCTCGCTCTCCCCGGCGCACGACGAAAGAACAGAGCGGCGCAGGCCGAGGTAGGGGAGCTCGTCGAGTTCCTGGGCCTGGAGCAATATCGCGACCACTTCGTCAGCGACCTCTCAACGGGTACGCGCCGCGTCGTCGAGCTCGCTGGGCTCCTCGCGCTCGACGCCAAGGTCCTGTGCCTCGACGAGCCAACCGCGGGGCTCGCCCAACGTGAGACCGAGGCCTTCGGGCCACTCATCTGCACGATTCAGAAGGAGCTCTCTGCCTCCGTGCTGCTTGTGGAGCACGACATGCCGTTGATCATGGGCATCTCCGACCGTGTCTACTGTCTGGAAGCCGGGAGCGTCATCGCCGAAGGCCAACCCGTCACCGTGCGCAACGATCCCAAGGTGGTGGCCAGCTACCTGGGAACCGACGAACGGGCGATCGTCCGGAGCGGCCGAACCCGCACGCATGCGCCCACCTGAACAAGCCGACGCGTGCCGGAAGAGCCCCGAGACTCTTCCCGTGCGGCGCGACAAATTCGCCGCGCCGCGTCAGACGCGGTGCCAGACCAGACCTTCCTCAACGGCGGTCAGTCCCTGAGCTATGTCACCCTTTTGGGGGTGAGTAGACGTTCCACTGCTCGGGCGGTCACAACGACGGTGACGGCCCGGTCTTCGTCTCTACGTGGAGCCCGTCTGCCAACAACCTCGTGCTGGCGGAGACGTCAGAGTAGGAGGCCGGAGGAGGGCAGCGTGCGTGGATAAGACAACAGCGGCCTTACTCCCTGTCGATTCGGTCGCGCTGGCACAAGACTTCTCATTCGTTGACCACCACCCGCACCCGGCCGAGGTTCAGTGATCGGGCGAATGGGGTGCTCGGATTGCCTTCACGTTGGGACGCGACGCGTAGCGCTGGGAAGTAGGTGCCCGGTTTGGAGAAGGCGTGTGTGGTGGTCAGATGGACGGTGTCCGAAGTCGGATCACCGAGCTCGGCGGCGTCCTGATACCTGCCCACGCCCTCGAAGTCCCATTTCGCCGACACCACTTTGCCCGGGGCGGGTGGCACCTCGATCTGGGCGGTGAAGGTGACAGCTTCGCCCACCGTGATCGCAGCGCGTTCGCCACCGCTCACCTCGAGATGGACCACGGGTTGGATGCCCTTGCGTTCCGCAGCCGACACCGGCACGTGCACTTGGCCGTCCTGCACCCGGTATTCGCTAGTGGGCGGCGGCACAATGCCTTGCTCGATCCATGCGCTCAGTTCGCGTAGCGCGTACTGCACTGTGCCCGAGTAGGCGACGGCGTGTGTCTGTTGCGCCTCGGTCGTCGGATCGGTGTGGTTCGCGTTGTCGACGTACCAGAGCCGGTACTTCTCGTCGATATGCCGTCCTTCGACGGCTGCGACCTTCTTTCGGTACCAGTCGGCCTGCCATGGCAGAGCGTCGCCATCGTGCATGCACTCCACCACGATCATCCTCCCGTTGAAACGACCGGTCGGGATTTGACCGGTGGCGCCCAGTGTGCCTGCCGCGCCGATGTCCACACCTCGCTGGGGGTATTTGGGCGAGCCGTCGGGGTTCCGGAAATAGTTGAAGACGTCGGGGTAATCGAAGTCCGGATTGTCTGGGGGGAACTGATGACGGTGGTAGGTCTGTAACGCGAGAAATCTCGAGTTGTCGATTCGGACCGCGTCACCGACCTGGATGGTGTCGACGAATGTGGGATCGCCCATGATGTCAATCGTGCTGCCGACCGATTCGAACACAAGGCCCACTTGACCCCGCCCGTCCGAGGCCAGGCGGCCGAGCGAGGCGGTCTTGCCCGCGGCCGCTCCACTGGTGACGATCACATCAGCAGCCGTGAGATCACCTGTGGGTACGCTCGACAGCTTAAGTTGCTGCTCACGGCCGGGAATTACATCGACAACGGTCGCCTCGTGCTGGATGCGCGCCGCGCCGACCGACGACGTCGGGTCGGTGCCCAGGTAGCCCGGCTTGCTCCAGAAGTCGTCGAGATAGGTCGGGTCCAACAACGGCACGTAGCTGGCGACCAGCACGAGTGGCCCTCCGCCCTGTGGGACGTAGTTGAACCACGCCCCGGGCGGGAACCCCGTCCGGGTGGCCTCTTCCAGTGCGCCGCGCTCTTCATCGTTCAGTCCGGCGTAGGGGTCACCGCTTCCCCCCGGTTCCACCGCATCGATGATTGACGGCCACCTGTCCTTCAGCACTCGGAGGGCGTTCACCCGCACGGTGAAACAATTGGGGATCGATTGCGGCGAACCCATGACGTAGGGCACGAATCCATCCCACACGCCGGCCGTCATCTCCGCACTGGTGATTGCTTGGTAGGCGCCTCCGCTCCCGCCATAGAGATATCCGTGAATGCGGTGGACGCCGTAGATCTCGGCCGCCACCACACGAGAGAACTTCGCGGCTTCGGCGTTGACCCGGTAGCCTCGAATTGTTGTGTCGACCTTGGCAACGCCCGACTCCGCGGTACGAGGGTTGTCGCTGCCGCCCATGTTCGTCTGCACGGAATAGCCGCCACTCGCAAGGGCGAACGCAATGTTGCGCGGCGTGGCCTCCTCGCCGGCGAGTAACTGATGAGTCGCCTGGAAGAAGCGTCCTTGGTACTCGTCTTCGGGGGGGAAGCAAAACGAGAACCTGGCGTCCGTTCCCTTGAAACCTCCGTGAACATAGAGATGGCGCGCCTCGACGGACACGGCGCCGCCGCGCTGCGTCGTGATGCCGCCGGGAAACACCGGGGCGTCTGCGGGCTCATCACGCCACTCCCGCGCATCAATGTACGGCTGATTGAACCGGGGGTCTTCAGAACTTGCGGTCACGAACAAGGCGTCACGTTCGCCGGTCTTCGAGTCGGTCATCGTCACCACCTTCGGTTGCGGCGACTCTACAGGGCGACCTTCCGGACGGCGAGGGGCTTCCTGTCACTCCGCCACGACCCGACCACCGGTTGCGATACGCGAGAACTATTCTTCGGTGCCGAGTCACTGCCGGCATAGCCGATCAATAGAACAGAAACGAGCATCTTGTGAAGTCCCCGGCCCGAAATACCACTAGAGCGCGGAGAGGGCACTATGCGTAAGGCAATGATGGGTCTCCTCATTTTCCCAATTGCGTTGGTGATGCTGCTCGGACAGGTCACTGCCGCCGACGGCGCCTCCGCGCAGGCGCAAGGGGTAACCCCCACCAGCATCAAGGTCGGCATCACGTACGCTGATGTCGCAGCCATCCGGAACCTCATCAACGTTGACCCCGGCAATTATCAGGTCGCCTACACGGCTCTGATCGACCAGATCAATGCCCGAGGCGGCATCAACGGCCGCAAGATCGTGCCGGTGTTCGCGCCGGTCAATCCTCAGGGGACGGCAGGTGCCGCAACGGCCTGCACCCAGCTCACCGAAGACGCCAAGGTGTTCGCGGTCATTGGGTTCTTTCTGCCACCAGACACGGCCTGCTACGTGACCACTCACGATGTTCCGATCATCGGTGCGTCCTTGACCGCGGCGCAGACGGCCAAGGCCAAGGCACCCTGGTTCAACAATCTCATCTCAGACAGCGATCTGGTCCCCAAGGAGATGTCCATCTTCAAGCAAGAGGGAGTCTTCAGCGGGAAGAAGGTTGCAGTGGTGGGCACCTCTGCCGACCAAGCGGAGGTCAATCTGGCCCTCCCCACTCTGCGCAAGCTGAAGGTGGACGTCGTCCAGACGGCGATCAATAGCGTGCCAGACACCGACTCCGCCGCGCTGACCGCGGAGGACAACGTGATCGCCCAGAAGTTCGACAGGTCCGGGGCGAACGTCGTGGTCGCCGTGGGCAACGAAGGCAACGATTGGCCCAGAGATCTCCAGAACAACCAGAGCTCCTATCATCCGCGGATCGTCGCAACCGACTACACCACCCTGGACGCATATGTGGCCAACAAGGCGGGCTACACGCAGGCGATTCTCAAGGGCGCCATTACGGCAGGTGGTATCCCACCGGCCACGGTGTTCTGGAACGACGCGGCGATGAAGCGTTGCGTCGCCACGATTCAAGCGAAAGAGCCCAGCGCAACCATCAACAACCCGATTACCGCGACAGCGTCGACGCCCGTCACCTGGACCGCACCCCAGACGGCGTGTGTGCAGCTCGCCCTGTTCGAGGACATCGTCAAGGCCGCCGGGAAGACATTGAACAACGAGACGTTTCTTCGTGGCGGCGAGTCCCTCACCCACGTCACCCTGCCTGGCGGGGGCGGGACCTTCAACTTCGCCGGAAGCCACTTCGACGGCGACGGCCCTGTCTTCGTTTACCAATGGAGTCCGACCGCACACAACCTTGTCCTCAAGACGACGGCGGGGTAGCCGGAACCTCGGCGATCTGGGGCAGCCTAAGGGAGTCGCAGGTCGATAAACCTTCATCCGATGGTGCTAACTCATCGCTGGGTCGTCGGTCCGGAGAGCTACGCGAGCGTGCTTCGATGCTCCCCATTGCAGTCGGTTCCTGGGCTGGTTCGGGTGCCCTGGACCGGCTCCGCGACCAGGGTCAGGGCTCGAGAGCTACGACTGCCCACTGCGGTTACCATGACCAAAGCGCCGAAGGTCCCTGGCTCGGCGAGAAAGGGGGGATGAACATGCGCACGGCGATCATCTCCGTTGATGGGCACGTACGCGCCTCGCGGAACGAGTACCGCAACTACATCGAGCAGCGCTACCTCGACGTCTTCGACGAATGGGTGCGGGCACAAGAAGCGGCCGGCGCCCCGGAGAGCGGCAACCTGAGCCCCGGGCTCGACCCGACGGCGCAGTGGGACTCGGACCTCCGTCTCAAGGACATGGAGAGCCAGGGTGTGGTGGCCGAGGTCCTTTTCCCGAACGGGCTCCCGTTCCAGTCCCGTCCCTCTGACGACATCAGCGGGTTCTCCGATCCCGATCTGAATCGCCAGGCGCGACTTGCCTACAACCGATGGCTCGTCGACTTCTGCGCGCAGGTGCCGGGTCGCCGGGCGGGTCAGGCGCTGGTCGCGTTCGACAACGTCGACCTTGCGGTGGCAGACATCCACTGGGCCAAGGAGCACGGACTGGGCGGGGTCATGATGCCGGCGCTGCTACCGGGCGACGCGTTCTTCTTCGACCCCGCGCTCGACCCGGTCTGGGCGGCCTGCGTCGAGGTCGGCCTTCCCATCAGCCAGCACGGGGGGTCCGGCGCTCCTGCATACGGACCACCCGGCTTCGCCGCCATCATGACCCTGGCGCTCGAGCACTCCTTCTACTCGGGCCGCTCGCTGTGGCAGATGATCCTCGGTGGGGTGTTCGAACGCTTCCCCGACCTTCGGGTGGCCTATGTGGAGACCGAGGCCGACTGGATCGCACCCGTCATCATGAAGCTGGACAGGCGGCTCGACTGGGGGGACGACTGGACGGGCTGGGCGCAGATACTCCAGCGGTCGCGTGCCTTCAGCCGGCGTGCCCGCGATTACTGGGCCGACAATTGCTATTCGGGCATCTCACCGTTCACCGATTCGCAGATCCCGCTCGAGGAGGTGGCGCAGCCCAGCGCCGAGTACGAGACCTTCGGCATTGGTTGTGACAACGCGATGTTCGGCGTCGACTACCCGCACTTCGAGTCGGTGTTTCCTGACACGGCGACTCAGGTTGAGGCACTTGTGGCGCACGCAGCAATTACGAATGAGGTGGCCAGCAAGATCCTCTGCGAGAACGCAGCTCGGGTGTACGGCTTCGACCTGGCCCGGTTGCAACCCGACATCGAGCGCGTCGGATTCGACATCGAGGGCAAGGCGGTCAGGCGGCCCGGCTGACCTGGTCGAGCGCGTTGCGGCGGGTCACCCCGCCCAACCAGCGTGCCGACCTCTTCAACGTGACCGCCCGAGGTCGGTCACATACGACCCCCTTCGTCACGGCGATGGACAATGAGCACGGGCCGTCGCGAGTGCGCGCCGACAGCCTGGGCGACGCTGCCGATCAGCATGTCGGCGAACCCGCTGCGCCCGTGGGAGCCGAGGACGATGAGGGTCGAGTCCTGCTCATCGGCGACGTCGACGATGCCCTTCCAGGTGGGCGCGGCCTCTCGAGCCATGCTGATGGCTTGGAAGCCTGCTCCCCGTGCTAACTCGGCTCCCTGGGCAGCGGTTTCCTCGGCGGCGACCCTGACCTCATCGACTGCGGCCGCGTCCATCTTGAGCTCGTGGGGAGCAACGAAGCCGACGCTGTAGGGCTGCCAGACGGTGAGGACGAGTGCCTGGCGGCTGGGGCTCAACTGGCGTCCAGCCTCCGCGATCGCCGCCTTGGCCAGATCCGAGCCGTCGTAGGCGAAAACAACCGGGCCGTTCGTCGGATTTGTCATCTCAGATCGGTTCCTTGACCAGGCACATCAGCTCGGCTGCCCCGTCCGGCTCGCGCCGACGGCGTCGGCTGCGAGTGACTGCTCGGCGGGTGGCGGCCGGCAGGCGGCGCTGAGGGCGTGCAGTAGCCGACGATTCCGAGCGTCCTCTTCGGCCACGCGCTCTGGGGGCGGCGCCATCGGTGGCCGGCGCACCGCAGCCAGCAGTCTTGGCGACTCCCAGGCCGTCCCTTCTCCCGCCAGCCACCGCTCGAACGCCGGCGTGGGGGGGCGCACACGAGCGAGGGCATAGAGGCCGACGCCGACCACCGCTCCGCCGGCGGAAATCCCGAAGCAGATCCACAGGGCGATAGTCGTCCCTGCGCTGAGGGTGGACCCAACCGTCAGAGCGACGTGCAACAGGATCGGTGCGATCATGAAAGCAGCCACCGCGCGAAGCAGCTCGACGATGGCGAACACGCGCTGTATCCCTGAGGACTGGACAGAGAACCCGACGAGGTACAGCGCCGGGGTTACCGAGGACCCGACGCCGACACCGATCAACCCCGAGCCGACCAGTGTGAGAGCGGCCGTCGGGGGCACGATGCGGCCGATCACGATGATGCCGGCGCTGAGCATGATCATCCCGGCCAACACGAAGTAGTGCAACGCCCGCCTGCGGAAAACGAGGCCGAACACGACGGCGCTGATCACCGCCCCCCCGAACTCGGGCAGATAGAGCAACCCAACGTGGAGGGGCCCGTACCGCTGCGGGAGCACCGTCCCGCTGAGCACGATCGCCGACACCGAGGCTGCCGCCGCACACATTGCGACCAGGATCCCCGTCGTCGGAAACGTGCTCACCAGGGGCCGCACCTGCAGGAGCCCGCACACGCCGCCGTACTCAGCCACCAGAAGAATGACGATCAATGCGAGTCCACCGATGAGCGGCCCGAGGACCAATGGGTCGCGGAACCCGTGCGTGAGAAGCTCCGAGGCGCCGAAGAAGGCGGCAACGCAACCGCCGGCGGCGAGCCCGAGAGCCAGCGGATCGACCGGACCGCTCGGGTCGGCCGGCGGGGCATCGACGAACGTCAGCAGCGACAGCACGAGCGCCGCCACCGCTACCCCGGCAACGATCCAGAACAGCGGCCGCCAGGCGTGGCTCGAGGCTTGCAGGCCGCCGACCACCGGACCCAGTGCAACGGCGCCGAAGATGCACAGGTTGAGGATCATTGCCGTCCAGCGCGCCTTACTAACCGGATAGCCGATGATCAGCGGCGGCAGTGCCGCGATCAACAGGAGGCTGGTGCACAGTCCCTGCAGCACGTGTCCGGCGATGAACGCGCCTGACGTGGTGGCCGAGGCAGCCAGCACCGAGCCAATCACGAGCAAGACGCCGTAGACGAGCAGCATGCGCCGCTGTGGGAGTTTCAAGGCGAGTTGGACGGCGAGCACGGTGCCGATGGCGTAGGCCGCGTTGGCCATGCCCAATGTGAGGCTCATGGTCTGGGGGCTCATATGCAGCTGCTTGGCGATGATCGGCGCCAGCGGCTGCAGTGCTGCCGACAGCACCAGGTAAGGGACGAGCGCAGAGACAACCATCGCCGCCACCACCGGATAGCGGCCCGCCAGCGGACCCCGTCTCATCAGACGCGCCGACCATGGTCTATAGGACGCGGCTCGAGCGGTGTAACTGTGACCTGCAGCCAGTCGTGCAGCGGCAACGCTCCGAGCAAGCTGTCGAGTTGCGGTGGGCTGTCAGCGCGATACACACCGACCGCATTGCCAGATGTCGCGGCTGGCCGCCAAGGGCGGACCAGACGCCCTTGTCCCAGCATGGCTGAGGCGGAGGCAGCAGCGTTCTTGCGGTCCTTCACCTCGGCCTCGGGAGTTCCGTCCGGAACGGGGGCCTCGAATTTGAACAAGAACTCCATCGTGCCCTCCGTCGCAGATCAGGTGAATTGTTGGCCGCCGTCGATGTCGTACGTCGCCCCCGTGAGTGCCGTGTTGGCCATGATGTGCACAGCCAGCGCCGCTACGTCGGCCGGCCCTACCACGCGCCCGATTGGCAGCGTCCGGCGAAGCTCGTCGCGACGCTTGTCGAGGTCGTCGCCGAGCAGCGATGCCGACAGCGGCGTATCGACGAATCCAGCGGCGATCAGGTTGACGCGAACCGGCGCCAGCTCGAGTGCGAGGGACGCTGCAAACGGAGGCAGCATGGCGGTGGCGGCGGAGACGATCCCGAGGCCGGGACTTACGCGCCGGCCGCCAGTGCCGCCCATGAACAGCAAGGTGCCCCCCGGCCGCATCTTGCCGGCGGCATTGCGCGCCACCTCGAGGGCCAGCACCGCATGGTCGGTGAGGGCCTCGCGCACCTCGTCCGAGTCCATTTCGAGCAGGGGGCCGTAGCGGGGACCGGGGCCGGTGACCATCACATGGTCGATCGCTGTTGGCAAGCCCTGGAAAAACTCCTTCAGGGAAGCCGCGTCGGTGGCGTCGAAGGCCGCGGTGCGTTGCGCGCCGACCTCCGGCGCCACCTCCTTGAGCCGGGCGGGATTGCGGCCTGTGAGGATGACCTCGGCACCCTCAGCCCGGGCCCTTCGAGCCGTCTCGAGTCCGATGCCTGCGCTTCCGCCGATGCAAACGAGGGTCTGACCGAGCAGTTCGGGTTCGTGCTGGATGGAAGCTCCACCGGTCGCGCTGGTCATGATTCCTCCAATGGGCGGCGCCGGGGCCAGTCACAGGTCGGCGGCGCCGTTTGGGAGCTGAGATCCGCCTATGTCCTCCTCATTTCCGACATGCTGGCCGAGGATTACGCTCGCGCGTTCGCCTCCTTGTGGCAATGGGCAAAAACCTCCTAAAGGCGGCCCCCGGGTATGAGCATCTGTGGGGCTGGCAAGCCGGGGATCACGACCCGGTCAAACCCAGTTGGTCATCGGTCGACGCTCGCCGCGCTGGCGTAGGAGTCCCACGGATTCAGATCTTCGTGTCAATTGCAAAGAACCTGGTCGGTAGCCTGATTGCCATAAGGGTCCAGCTAGAGGAGCGATTCTGGACCATCGCGCAACTGTGAATTACACGCCAGACGGTCGACCTAGGTCTCAGAAACCCGAAGGTCGGAGGTTCAAATCCATTGCCCGCCACTCAGACTGGAAGTCAGTGCCGGTCCGATGGGCCGGCTCTGCTGTCCGGTGGAGAATCCCATGACCGTGCTTGCAAGTCCCAATGGACACGGGATATGGGCAAGGAGCTCACCCCGGACGCCTTCGTCTTCTCCCCATCGCCGAGGCGACGACGCACTCCCTGAGGACAACGTCACCTCCTTCCTCATCCGGGTGCACAACGAAGCCGGCGCCCGAATGCGATTCACCGGTCACGGTCTAAGGCAAGGACACACGCCGTCGGTCCAAGTGTCGACGCCGCGATCACCGTCATCACGACGGAGAGGATTGCCACCAAGGACGGCCAAGTCAGATACGGCACCCAGGAGCCGGATATCGCCTCGGTCAGCACTATGAGGGACGGCGCACCGACGGCGACACCGAGCACCAAGCCCAGGAAGCCGAGCAGGATGCCCTGCCACGCCGTCATCGAGAGGAGTTGCCGGTTCGTGGTGCCGAGACGGCGCAGGAGGCGCAACGACTCCCGGCGATCGAATACCGCCATGACGAGTGTGTTGACCAAAGCCAAACCTGCCAGCACGGCCAGAAACCCGAGGATCAGATTGTTCGCGTAGGAACTCGTGGCGTCGGAACTCGCTTCCTTGGCGTTCACAACGCTTCGGGGCGCCACCTCGAGTCCGGGGAACCGTGCAGCGAGGGACTGAAGTCCGCTGACTAACTCTCGCGGTGTCACCCCCGGCGTGGCTCGCACCAGCGCGTCTCCGACCGGTGCCCCGTTTAGATGACCGTCGCCAGCGGCAGCCGACGATGGCATGATCACATCGCCGAATCCGAAGGATCGGAAATAAATCGCCGTGACGGTCGCCCGATAGGGCGTACCGTCGCCCAGATAGGCGGTGATGCGCTCGCCTATATGCGCACCCACTGCCCCATTGCCTGCCTGCAACCGGCTGAGGGCGATGTCTCCGGGTCCAAAGTTTCGGAAGGTGCCGGCCACGACCCGCAGGTCAAGGACTTGATTCAACGGTCCCGGGTTCACGAGTTCGCCGTCGGTCAGGTCGTTTCCAGGGTCGGGTACGAACACGTCGGTTGAGGTGGCCCCGATGGCAGTGGACACACCAGGTGTCCGCGCGATTGCCGCCAGGGCGGCGGGCGAGAATCCCGGACTGGGCGCCGAGACGACGGCATCGGCAATGAGCTGCTGTCGTCCCTGAACGGTCGAGACGTGTTGTTCGGTGGCGTCGATCGCGCTGACGACCCCGACAAAGGCAACCGCGATGGCCACCGAGACCACTGGCCCGGTGACGCGACGTGGGCTGGCTCGAAGCTCAGTCAGGGCCAGGCGACCTCCGACCCTCGACACCGCCCGGATCGGAAGGCGGAGCAGGAGTTCAGCGATCGCCACCAGGAGCGGGCCAAGGAGAGCAAGGGCCGCCATGAGAACCAGGCCGAGCTCGAGCGAGAGGCTGATCCGCTGATAGGCGCTGAAATCCAGGTGCGCGAGGGCCCAATAGAGCGCCACGCCTCCGGCCAAGCAGGCCAGACCGAGCGACACGCGGGCCGGATGCGGCCAGCGGCGCTCAACTTCCGTTTCCTGCAGGGCCTCGGCCGGACTGATCCTGCTCGCGCGCCGAGCGGCAGCAAAACCGGCCAGCTCGGCGACCGCCACACATATCCCCGCAACGACCAGCGCGATCCATGGTTCGCTCCACGGATGCGTCGCCTTGGGCGCGAGATGGTGGGATTCCATGCTTCGCAACAGGTACGACGCCATCCAGACACCTGGCACATAGCTCACGAAACCCGAGACGAGGCCCAACGCCGCGAGCTCGACAAGGACCATTCGCCTTATTTGTCCCGAAGTCGCACCGACGGCACGAAGGAGGGTGAACCAACGGCGCCGCTGGGCCATCGAAAGCGCCACCGCGGCGGCCAACACGAACAAAGTGATGAGAACCAGGTCTCCGCCGACCTGCGTGGTGAATTGCTCGAGGTTCAGCGCATCGGTTGCCGCGACCAGGTTCTCGGCCTTCCCGCGAGCGTCACCGGACCAAACGGTGTAACTGTTCCCGAGGGCGGATCGGATTCGTGCTGCCACCAGCGAGGCATGCGTTGCGGGATCGGCGATGATGCCGACGAGATCCGTCTGCCCGGGATGGCCATAAAGTGCTGCGGCCTCGACTGGGCTGAAGAACAGCGCGCTGGCCTGCGCTGGGTTTCCTCTTGGGCTGCCCGCAATCCCAACAACTCGGAACGCCGGGAGGTCGTTGCCGGCCAGGCGGATCACGTTCCCAACCCGGAGATGGAACGTCGTGGCTAGGCCCGCGCCAATCACGATCTGCCTGGCATCTTCGGGCTCGTGGCCTCGAAGTATCGCGAACGGCGTCAGGACTGCGCTCTGCCAACTGTGCCCGCTAAGGGGCCCGGTCGCGGCGGTGCCGGCAGTGGTCTGGCCATCGGGTAGCTGAATGGCGACAGGAAACGACACGTCGGGTACGGCCTCAGCCACGCCGGGAAGACGGGCTAGACGGGCGGCCAATGACGCAGGGACTCGCCGGTACGAGGGGAGCGGCAGGGTGTCGGTCGAGGCGTTGGCGCCGGTTCCCGAGGTCACGCGAACGTTCTGGTGGCCCGTGACGATGATCGTCGCACCCGTCAGACGCTCGGGCTGCACGCTCCACGAGAGGGATGTGCCGAGCAGGCACGCAATGGCCGTCATGAGAACGGCCGCCACCGTGAGAGCTACCAATATTCCCGCAAAAGAACCCGGACGACGTCTCCACGACGTGAGGATGTGCCTCATAGCGATTCCTTCTCGAGCGAGCCGAAGAGGAACTCCAGGTCCGCAGATGATGGTGCATCGATCGTGTGGACAAGCCGACCACGATCCAAGACAAGGGCTCTGTCCGCTTGGGCCGCCACCCTTGGTTCGTGAGTGACCACTATCACGGTTCGTCCCAGCTCTTTCGCCGCTTGTCGGAGCAATTGGATGACGATGTCGGAGTTACGAGGGTCGAGCGCAGCCGTCGGCTCGTCGGCGAATATGACCTCGGGATCGGTGATGAGAGCACGGGCGATCGCCACTCGCTGCTGTTCGCCGCCCGAGAGCCTGTAGGGCAGATGACTTAGCTGGCGAGCGATGCGCACCCGATCGGCCAGTCGCCGGACGGTGTCCTTGTCGACGCGTCGGCGGTCGAGCCGTAGTGGGAGCGCGATGTTCTCGGCGACCGACAAGGTGGGCACCAAATTGAGGCTTTGGAAGACGAACCCCACCCTGCGCCGACGGAGTATCGAGAGTCGGCGCCGGCTCAGGCCCGCGAGATCCGTGCCGCCCAGCCGGACCGTGCCTGAGGTCGGGCGGTCGAGGCCGGCCGCGCATTGGAGGAGGGTGGACTTACCTGAACCCGAGGGGCCCACCACTGACGTGATGGTGCCCGCGGCGAAGGTGGCGGTGACGTCGGCGAGCGCATCGGTGCCGTGGCGACGACGGCCGAAGTGCTTGCCGAGCGATCGAAGCTCGACCGAGGCATCGAGGGCGCTGCCGACGCCCCTCGGTCTATATGAGCCCGCGGCTCGATCCGGGACAGTCGTGATGGTCATCGCCCTAGTGTCCGTCGGCTCCAGTCGCCAATCGATCAGGCGTACATCCCAGTCGAGAGTGGGGTCCGCCCTACCCCTGGGACAGAAGGACCCCCCATGGTCGCAGCGAACGCCGCGCCATAGGGTGACCGAGTGCCCAGAACGCAGCAACACTGAGGGAGCCTGCTGTTGAGCCCATCGCAGCCGCGCCACTCGGGACGCAACGGCCCTCTCGACTTGAGCCAGCTGGAGAGCCAATTCGGAATGCACACCTGGCTGGCCATTGTCAACCTGATCGCCTCGTTGGTCCTTGGTACCGCGTTCTTCCTTGCTGCCGGATTGGGCCTGATCCTGAGCGCAGTCTTCTTCTGGGTCATCGGGGTCGGCCTGGCGCTCTTTGCAGGAACCCTGCGTCTCGGGGCCTCGATGGCTGCTGTCGACCGGAACCGAATCGGACATCTGACGGGGCGACAGATCACGCCGGCGAAGGTGCCTGTACCGTCTCCCGGCCTCTCGCTGCGCGAACGTCAACGAAGATGGGCCACGGCAGAGCCCGTCCGGCGTCTCGTCGTCTACCAACTGGTCCGACCGACTGTCGTCGCGGCTGCCACCTTCGCGATCGTGACCTGGACGTGGATCATCGTCGACCTGCTCATGTGGGCAACGGGATCGAAGTCGGCTTTGCTGCTGGCGTGGGACGTCCACTTCCCCAGCCTTGGAGTCGCTGGAACCCTTTTGGTGGTGTTGGCCGGGGTTGCGGCGATTCTGCTGTGGCCCTCCGTTGTCCGTGCCGGCTCTGAGATCGATGTGTCGCTCGCCAATCACCTGCTTGGTCCGAGCCCCACCGGAGAACTCTCCCTGGAGGTGCAGCGCCTCGGCGAAGCGCGTGAACTCGCACTCGACATTGCCGAGACGGAGCGGCGCCGCATCGAGCGCGATCTGCACGATGGGATCCAGCCCCGTTTGGTGTCGCTATCGATTCAATTGGGCCTCGCCAAGACCCGCGTCAACCGCGACCCGACCTCGGCGCAGCAACTGCTGGAGCAGGCGCATGACGAAGTTAAGGCGACCCTCCATGACCTCCGGGCTCTCGTTCGAGGGATTCACCCGTCCGTCCTCGACGAGCGCGGCCTCGACGCCGCCCTGTCGTCGCTGGTCGCCGGCTGCCCTATCCCGTTTGCCGTCGATGTGCAGCTGGCTCAGCGTCCGGATCACTCTCGAGAAGGCATCGCGTACTTTGTGATCGCTGAAGCGATCAGCAATATCACCAAGCATTCAGGAGCGACGTCGGGTTCAGTCTTCATCACAGACTCCGACGGAGCGCTCCGGGTGGCAGTGGAAGACAATGGTCAGGGCGGGGCTCGATTCGAGCGCGACGGCGGTCTCGCCGGTCTTCGCGACCGAGTGACGGCTGTGGATGGCGACTTTAGACTCATGAGCCCCATCGGAGGCCCGACCCGAGTTGAAGCGGTGATCCCATGCGCGTCGTGATCGCTGACGACAGCGTCTTGCTTCGCGAAGGGATCACCCGCCTCTTAAGAGAAGAGGGGATCACAGTCGTGGAGGGAGCAGGCGACGCCACCGAACTGTTGGCGGCGGTCGAGCGTGAAGCTCCCGACCTGGCCATCATCGACGTCCGCATGCCTCCGACGTACAGCGACGAGGGACTGCGGGCCGCCATTGAGATCCGGCGACGATGGCCAGAAGTTGCGCTGCTGGTGCTTTCACAGTTCGTAGAGGAGCGCTATGCAAGTGAACTCTTGACCGGAGAGACGAGCGGAATCGGCTACCTACTGAAGGACCGAGTCGGCGACATCGCCGAGTTCGTCGAGGTGGTACACCGTGTGGCATCGGGCGGCGCCGCGCTCGATCCGGACGTCGTGCGTCAGTTGCTCGCTCGTAGCCACAAGACGGACCTGCTGGGGCGTCTCACGCCCAGGGAACGAGAGGTGCTCTCGCTGATGGCGGAGGGCAAGTCCAACGGTGCCATTGCTGATGCTCTGGTCGTCTCCCTGGGAGCGATAGAGAAACACGTGACCAACATCTTCATGAAGCTCGATCTCTCTTGGGACGACGAATTGCACCATCGTCGAGTCATGGCGGTGGTCCGATACCTGGAGTCGTGATCGTCGCCCTCCTCGCGGCGAGTCGGCGTGATTCTGAGACGTCCAGGGCTTCGCCGACCTCTGGATGCTCCTCGGTGGACTGAGGTCTGAGTTCAGACTGGGAACGCGCCTACGTGGCAGAGAATCCCACGAAAATCCCACGACTATGGAATTCCGTGTCGTCAAAGAGGACCCTGGTCTGGCACGGCCAAGTCACAAAAGACCAGGCTAGACGCTCATTCAAGGCACGGCTTTGACTTCGGGATCACACAGCAGACGGTGGACCTGGGTCTCTTCGCATACGGATCACGCTAGGTCCTCAGCCGGACCCCGCAAGGTTTTGGGCACGAATCGCCGAGCACGGTCAGATAAACCACCAAATGCGGATCAGCGCCCAAGGGAAGGGGCTGCCGGAACCGAACGCGACCTGATCTCTTTGTCCGCAGAAGTCAGGAATTGATCGCCCAGCCTCGCTCTAGGCCGCCGTCAGTTCGTAATGAACCGTCTTGTACTTCCGCCTGCGATGAATCCAGGGCACGACACCACCATGGAGAATCGGGTACTTCTTGGCAAGCCTCGTGGCGGCCAACGCGGCGTCCTCTCCTTCGAGTAGACGGGCGTCACACTTGACCGTCACGCCTGTGACCTTGCCTCGGAACGTCGAAGGAGCGAGATCGAGCTGGTAGTTTCGGCGGAGTCGCTTCGCCTTTCCCGATGTGGACCACGTTCGGATGTAGGCGTGGGTGTCGTCGACCACGATGCTCACGGGCGTGGGCACACCGGTGCCATCGCGTCGGAATGTGGTGACCACTACCGTGCGCTGCTCCTTGAGGTGGTCAAAGGGTCCGTTCATTCCGATGCAGTTCCTTCCATTCGTCCATATATCTCGGTGTCTCTCGATTTCCATTGCTTCCACGCAAGGGTTTGGGTTCGACCTCAAGTAAGCCACTCGTCTGCCGAACCTCCGACGTCTTTACCGAGTTAGGGCGCGATCAAGGAATGTTCCTCCCCTTGGTCTGGCCCTCCCAGTCAAGGCGGTCAGATCGCCGCACGGTTCTCTACCTGGTTTCGAATGCGCGCGTCTCTACCTGGTTTCGAATGCGCGCGCCTGGGCAGCAACGATATTGACCAGGTTCCCCAGAGCTAGGTTGATGTCAACGGCATGGAGTCCGTTTTGGGGATCTGTCGAGGTTACTCTCCATCGGCGGTCGCTTGGACCCCCAACGTCTTGGATTTGCAGCCAGGTGGATCCGCTCTGGCTCATGCAACCATCCGAGTACAGGTTGGGGTATCTGACCCACGGGTTGGGCGGTGACGGCATCGGTGCTGTGACTGAAGCGAATGGTCCAGGAAACGCGGTAGTTGTGAAGTAGGGGTCGAGGGTGGCAGTGCCCGACAACGCGGCGGGATCGGTACACAGCACCTGCAGCCTTGCCACTTCAGACGCGTTGATGGCCTGCCAAGGTTCGAGCCGGGCCGCGATGACCCGCGTGAAGTGGGCTGTTGGGGGAGGGGTAGTGTCGTACGCCGAGTAGGCAATGACGCAGCCCGTCTGGTGCTCAGAATGGCATGCTGGGATGTGTGCGAAGCTGCCCCCTCTATCCTTGCCAATGGGGACGACTACATTTCCGCCGATGATCAGAGCGGATACCAGCAGCTTCCTTGTCTGCGGGTTAGCGTCGATCTCTGACCGGATCAGCTTGATCAGCAGGCTGGCACCTTGGGAGTGACCTATGAGCACTACACCGCGCCCGTGGTTGTAGTGGTCGAGGTAGTCTCTCCAGGCGCCGAGAAGACTGTCGTAGGCGGTGGCGACCGCGGGGCTGTCCGGGCGGTAGCTGGCGGGTAATTGGCCGCCGGCGATGGTGATCTGTCGATACATGGGTGCATACACCGCGCAGTCCTGCGAGAATCGAGATGCCTGCGTGACCGCGGCATCCTTCTCGGCCGGATCGATCGTGAGGTTGGCGTTGACGGTGGGTTGCGGGCTAACTGTGGGATAGACGTAGAAGCAATCTACGGCCGGACCCTTGGCCGGGGTTGAGCTCTGCACCGAGGTAGCGCCATCTGGGCTGTCAACGGTGCTGGTCAACTTGGCCAGGCACGGATTGTTTGACTGGCCAGGCCGACAGAGCCAGACCGTCGCCTGGCCCGGTGCGGTAGCGCCTGCGGTTGGTGTTGAGCTCGAAAATCCGGAGCAACCCGAAGCGACTACGCCTAATAGGAGCAAGCCAGCCAGAAATACCGCGATGACTCCTTGCTTGTGCCTACAGATTGGGACAATCATCTTCTTCCTCGCTTTTTCCTTCGAATCGGGGTTTGGACGAAATATTCGGCACTCTCAGAGACAATGAAACGAACGACCGGTGACCAATTGGGGCGACACACGATCGTGCCGAAGACATCAAGGTGACTCACCCTGAGCGCAGCTTCCCCTGCCGACCCGGAACCGCATACACCCGTCGAGGACACTGAAGCGTTCTTCCTGCTCGGGGTGCGCGTGGGATCTGCGCACCCGACCGCCGGGGCAAGGAACAGCTCCCATTCCAAGACGTCGTCATTCTGGTTGGTCCCCTCACGGATGAAGATCCGCTCTCCGCTCAATGGGTTCTCGATGGCCGCGCCGATGGGGTTGACCATTCGCGAGCTCCGCTCAGCACACGACGGCGCGCGAGCACGAAACTTTTGCAGGATGGACGTACTCACCGAGTTCGATCCTGCGAGCGGCGCTTGCGTCGATCCCTGACGATATAGATCGGGGTGCCGATGATCGCAATGAGCATGGCGATTGGGACGATGATCCACGGGCCGATGTGGAAAGACCTCGAGTTCTTGGTCGTGGCGGCCAGCAGTGTTGTGGCGGCCACGATGATTTGGTGAGACATGGTTCTCCTTTAGGTTTGGTCCGCTGGGCGGGAGGATCGACACCTGTGGGCGGTCAGGTGATGTCGCGGCGGAGGCTGGTGCGGGCGGCGAGGATCGCGATCGCTAGCGCGAAAGCGCCGATGAGCGCCGCACCCGCAACAAAGGGCAAAGGGGTGCCCCCGTTTAGTCCGTGCGCCGGACCGAAAGCAGCGTTGCCGAGCTTGATTCCGGCCATGCTGGTCGCCGCGGTGTACGGCAGGTACGGACGGGCCGAGGTGTAGAGGCCGCCGATCAGGGATTCGATGATGATCGCCCAGACGAAGATGCCGATGACGGTGGCCAGCTGCGAGCGGACGAGGGAGCCGACGGCAACACCGACCGCCGCGAGCAGAGCGGCGCCTGCGACGGCGCCGGCGACGTGACCCACGAGGGTGCCAGCGGAGAGGGCGATGTGGTCGCCGTGCCCGGCGGCGAAGGCGAGTCCGACGCCGGTGGCGATGATCCCAGCCACCAGGCCGAAGAGCGACCCGACGCAAGACGATGCGGCCAGCTTGGCGAGGAGCACCCGCGTCCGCTTTGGGGTGGCGAGGTAGGTGAGGGTCGCCGTGGCATGGCGAAACTCGCCGTTGGCGACGATCGATCCCAGCACGGCGGCGAAGAGCATGGCGAAGCCGGTGACGGTGGTCACTGTGCCCAACCCGACGGCGGTGGATATGGGCGGGACGCCGGTGCCAGCGGCGCCAGCCCGATTGTTCTCGAGGAGCGAGAAAAGAGCGCTGAGGGCGCCAGCAACGGCGAGCAGACCGTAGGTCAGACGCATTGTGGCGAGCTTGAGCAGTTCAGTACGGAAAGGTCGGGTCATCGGGTCACCTCGTTTGCCGATTGCCGTTGGCCTGCGGTGAGGCCGAGGAAGATGTCTTCTAGGTCGGCGGCCTCGGCGGTCGTTTCGAAGATGGGAATGGCATGCTCGGCGGCCATGAGGCCGAGTTCTTCGCTGGAGGCGCCGCTTACCTCGATTCGGTCGTCATCGACGACTCGGGCAACGGCGCCGCGAGCGTTGAGGAGCCCAGCGAGGTCGGACGCCTTGGGAGTACGGACCTTGATGTGATGGGTACCATTGGCGGTCAGCTCGGCGAGGGTGGCTTGGGTGACGAGCACGCCGTGGTCCAAGATGACGACACTGTCGACGGTCTGAGCGACCTCGGCGAGGATATGGCTGGAGACCAGGACGGTCCTACCTTCCCCGGCGAGGTTCCGCAACAGGGTGCGGAGCCAGTGCACACCCTCGGGGTCGAGGCCGTTCGCCGGTTCGTCGAGGATGAGGATCTCGGGGTCGCACAAAAGTGCAGTGGCGAGCGCGAGCCGCTGGCGCATTCCGAGAGAGAATTGTCCGACACGGCGGTCCGCGGCTTCCGTGAGATCGACGAGATCGAGCACCTCGTCAACCCGTCCCGACCGCGCATCGCCGGCGAGCGCGGCGATGCGGAGGTGGTTGCGGGCGCTGCGTCCCGGGTACGCCAAGGACGATTCCAAGGCGGCGCCGACGACGTGGAGGGGGTCCTCGAAGTCCTCGTAGCGACGCCCGTTGATCCTCGCCTTGCCCGACGTCGGCGTGACGAGGCCGAGCAGCATGCGCAGCGTCGTGGTCTTGCCGGCCCCGTTGGGGCCGAGGAATCCGACCACGCTGGCCTGCTCGACGGCGAAACTGAGGTCATCGACCGCCGTCAGCCCTGTGAATCGCTTGGTGAGGTGGTCGACCTCGATCACAGCCATAGGAGGTCCGTCTGGGTCTGGAAAGTTCGCGCGGGCTGCTGCATGCCGCGATCGTGACGCCTCGGGCCGCCTATATCGTCGGACGGCAAGCGGCTTGTCAACTACGTCGCCAGGCGTACTGCCGAGTTCCATCTACGTAGAGCGTCGAAGCTCTCAAACCGCGCTGCTTCTGATGCGTAGGGAGGACGCCACCGGTACGTTGAGCCAGGATGGACCACATGGACCACCCGCTGCCCGGCCCGCCTCGTCACGGCGGACAGTTCGGACGCTGGGTGAAAGGGCTCGACTGGCGTCATGACCTGGCACTGCCGACGGCGCTTCTGGTACTTCAGCTCGCCGGGGCCCTAGCGGAAGCGGCCGGCCACCACCCCCCGACCAAGCACCTGGGGCCCGCCGACTGGCTCCTGGTCGTCGTTGGCCCTCTGTCGCTGGTGTTCTGGCGGCGCTGGCCCGTTGCTGTGTTGTGGATCGCGTTCGCGGCCACGCTCAGCCCTTCTGGAGCGTGGTCTGCATACTTCAGCCTGATCGTGGCGTTCTTCCTCGTTGCCACCTCCGGACATCGATTCGCCGCGTGGGTGGTGATCGCCGTTGGCTACCTCTCCTCGGTCTGGCTCGCCCCACTCGCCTTCGGGAACCGAAGCGTCACGCTCGCGTTCGCCTTGGGCCTTGCTGGATGGCTGGCTGTCCTCGTCATCGCCGCAGAAGTCGTCCGGCTCCGCCGCGAGCGGGTGGCCGACGCGCGTGCGGCCCGGGCCGTCGATGCCCGCCGTCGAGTGAGCGAGGAGCGCCTCCAGATGGCCCGGGATCTTCACGACGTGATCGGCCACACCATCTCCCTCATCAACGTTCAAGCCGGGGCCGGTCTCGACCTCATCGACAGCCAACCCGAGGCCGCCCGAGCCGCACTCGATGCCATCAAGGCAGCATCGAAGGAAGTCCTCGACGAGCTGCGAGTCATGCTTGCCGCTCTCCGCAATGCAGGTGAGGGGGCTCCCCTTACGCCCACGCCCGGTCTGGACCGGTTGGCCGAGCTGGTGGAGCTCACCCGGGCGGCGGGCATCGCGGTAACACTCCAAACCCTCGGCGAATCCCGAGAGCTGCCGGCAGCCATCGATCTCGCGGCATACCGCATCGTCCAGGAGTCGCTCACTAACATCGCGCGCCATGCTTGCTCAGCAACCGCGATGGTGCGTCTTGCCTACCGCGCCGACGGACTCGACATAGATATCAGCGACGACGGCCGGGCCGCCATCAACAACGACCGCCTTCTGCCCGGCACCGGCAGCGGCATCGCCGGCATGCGCGAACGAGCGGTCGCAGTGGGCGGGCGCTTTTCCGCCGGACCCCTTGCGGGTGGGGGGTTCATCGTGTCCGCCCATCTCCCACTCGAAGGCCCGCCATGATCCGTGTCATCCTGGCTGACGACCAGGCCCTTGTCCGAGCGGGCTTCCGTTCACTCCTCGACGCCAGAGACGACATCGAGGTCGTCGGTGAAGCGGCCGACGGCCACGAAGCCGTCGCGCTCGCCAAACGGCTCACCCCAGACGTTTTGCTGATGGACATCCGTATGCCCCAGGTCGACGGTCTCGAAGCATCCCGCCTCATCGCCGCCGACCCCAAGCTCGCCGGCGTGCGGATCGTGATCCTCACTACGTTCGCCCTCGACGAGTACCTCTTCGACGCCCTGCGCTACGGAGCAAGCGGGTTCCTCGTCAAGGACACCGAGCCGGCCGACCTCGTCAACGCGGTCCGGGTGGTGGCGTCTGGCGATTCGCTCATTTCGCCGAATATGACCCGGCGTCTCATAGAGGAGTTCGCCTCCAAAGCTAAACCGTCGCGTCAGGCAAAAGAACTAGATGTGCTCACAGACCGAGAACGAGAAGTCCTCCAACTCGTGGCTGGAGGGCTGAACAACGACGACATCGCAGCCCGGCTGTACATGAGCCCAGCGACCGCTCGCACCCATGTCAGCCGAATCATGACCAAGCTCGACGCCCGAGACCGCTCCCAGCTCGTCGTGTTCGGCTATGAGACTGGACTGGTGCGCCCTGGTTGGCTGGCTTAACCGTGTCTCTTGAGGTTGCCAGAGGGTTGTAACGAGTTGAGGTGAGAACCCCGGCCGGATGTGGCTGTGCGCATCCCACGAAAATCCCACAGATTCGGATTTTCCCGTCATCGGCAGTGCGCCTGGTCAAGCAACGCAACGAGCGAAACGTCCAGCTAAATGGCTGTTCAGATCGACCAAGTGGGTCTCCGAATTACCGCATAGACGGTCTACCTAGGTCTCGGACCCCGAAGGTCGGTGTCCAGTGTTCCGTGATGAGCCGGACAACCTCACCGAAGACGGTGTGCACCTCTACGACGCGTTACAGGATCTCCTCACGAAGGAACTCCGCGCCGATCGACCCGACCTTGAGCGCGAGGGAGGCTCGCGCTGGACGACTCCAGGGCGTTGATTCAACCCTGGGAGTCGCCACCCTGGGAGTCCCCACCCTGGGAGTTCTCGCCCTGCGAGTTCTCGGACCCGTGGGCGACCTTCCCCAGGAAGGGAACCAACCCATTGAAGAAGATGTTCGTCGGGTACGCGCCTGCGGGGTCGTTGTGGGCGTATGTGCCCTGTTCGTTGATGAGAGTCAGATGCGATTGGGGTATTCCCGACTGCGACGCAAGTTGTGATGCCGCGTCGAGGACCGACTGCCCGCCGAGGGCGCCGAACGCGTACATCAGCAGGTTGTGAGGGAGATCGTCCCCCATGGTCGCGTTGACGCCGAGCACGGACTGGGCCGGATTGGCGATGCCGTTCCCGACCGCCGCCGTGTCGTCGGTCAAGCGCTGGGGGAAGTACCACTCCGTGCCGTCCACGTTCAGCATCGGATAGCCGGAGAACATGGTGGCGAACCGCTGGATGGGCGTCAGCGCGCCGGTCGAGTTCCAGCCGAAGTACCCGTTGGGCAGCGGCTGCGAAGCGAGCCCCACACCGAGGTGGGCCTGTGCCGCGACCAAGTTCGGCGGTGACGTCGCGACGTTAAGCGCGTAGCCGTATTGGCCCAGATTGGTGGCCGGCACCGGCGGCACGATGGATGCCGGGAGGAGGCCCGATGACTGCCCGAGCGAAGGATCATTCGGGAACAGCAATGCGGCCAAGGATCCCGATGCGCTGAAGATCCCCGCGAAGGGAGCCGGAATACCCCCGAAGGTCAGCCAGGGAGTAGCGCTCGGAGCGTTCAGCGACGACAGCGCGGTGCTCGCTTGCTGGGCCGATTCCGCCTGACCGCTTCCCCCGTCGATGTAGACGAGACCCGCGAGATCGTCTGCCCCCGGACGACCGGCGAAGTTCCATGTGGCATAGGCCGTTACCACGGAACCACCGAGCGAGTGTCCCCCGAGAACGACCTTTCCACCCAGGCGCTTCGCCGCCGCAATGACGTTATGGAGGTCCTGCACCGCGACGTTCATGCCCCATTGCTTCGCGAACTCGACCGACGAATTGGGAATGAACTGGAAGTGCGAGGTGATGCTCGGGTCCTTGAGGAAGCCGAGGTAGTAGTCGAAGACCTCGGTCGGAGTGGCCTTTCCCTCCTTAGCGAGGTTGAGCACTGACTCATCGCTGAGCAGCGTCTCGCGCCGTTGCACCGCCCAGACTTGCCAATCGGGTGCTTTGGACACGATCCAGTTGGCCAAGGGAACGAAGTAGGCGGCGGCAGCGGATGTACCGGGCTCGAGCACCAGCACGTTCTTGGCGTCGGGGGACCCGACTTTGATCACGCCGACCTTGTTGTAGGCAGCCGGTGTGCCAGGCGCGGCGTACCCCGTCATCCAGGTGACACCACTTGGGGCGTTTGGAACATTCTCGCTCGAAGCGGGACCTGCCGTCGTCACCGAAAGGGTGCACACGCCGAGCGCGACCGCCCCGACCATTCCAACCCACCGCCGAACTAGTCGCACAGACCCTCCCCGAACCGAACACTGTGGGCGACCACGCGCCCCCGAACGCTTGTCGTCTCACGACAGACTTCCGGAACGTTACAAGTAGCCGAAGGGCGGGACCGGCGCTCGCACGTCACCTCCTGTGTCACCTGATGCGTCGCGTCTTGACTCGGTCGCCAGAACGCTCAGTCGCCATTGTCACTCTGCGTCGGGGATCGCTTGACGTGCGGATCGCTCGACATTCGCATCGCTCGCATCTCGTGATCCTTCTTCGCCATGATCACTCCCCATCCCGATCTTCCGGTCTCTTCCCCAGGGTGGGGAAACCCCCATTTCCGGTGACCTCGACGTGCCATCGCATTCACGTACGACGGTGCGACCTGGACGAGTCGGCGACCCGGTGTCTGGCGTGTCATGCCCCGCCACATCGTTTTGCGTTGCCGTGGGCGGAGGCCCCGTAGGCACCGACTCCTTCGGAACCTGGTCGAGGGCGCGGCACATGAGCAGCGATCTGACTGGGGTGTCTTGCCTGGCCACCTTGTTTTGCGTCGCCGTGGGTGGAGGGTCCGCATATGTGTACTTGGACGGGACATGGAGCTGAGCGGGCCGGTCCATGGTCACTGCCTGAGACGCCGGCGACCTCGTCCTCAGTTCGCCCAACCCCTCCCAGCAGGCAGCCACATTCTCAGCTTGCGATTTGGCGTGAGACGCGCTTACGGTCAGTGCGACGCTCCGTCTGCATTGACATGAAGCTCACCGTTCAAACGTTCCTGACCCTCGACGGCGTGATGCAGGCCCCCGGGGGACCTGAGGAAGATCCCAGCGACGCCTTCGCCCACGGCGGCTGGCAGGCCCCCTTTCCCGACCCTGCCGTCGGCGAGTTCGTCACCGAGCTCAACAGCCACGCCAGCGCGTTCCTGCTCGGTCGCAGGACGTTCGATATTTTCCGCGGCTACTGGCCCGATCAGACCGACCCCGGCAACGCCATTGCCAAGGCGATCAACTCGCTGCCCAAGTACGTCGTGGCCAACTCGCTCAGTGAGGCCGATGCCATGTGGCGCGGCGAGCACCCTGACACCGCTCACCTCGTGACAGGCGACGTCGTGGCGGCGGTGCAGGCGCTGAAGGACGAACCCGGCGACGAGCTGCAGATCTGGGGAAGCAGCAAACTGCTCGAAACGCTGTTGCAGCACGAGCTGGTCGACCGCTTCCGCCTCATGACGTATCCGCTGGTGCTCGGCTCGGGTCACCGCCTGTTCAACTACGGACTCCTCCCGTCAACGATGCGCCCTGTCGACCTCACCGTGACCGACCTTGGCATCGTCATCGGCACCTACGAACCAGCCGGTCCGGTCCGCCACGGCGAGATGTGACCGGTTGGGATGGCCGTGTCAGGCCGCCATGCCTCGGCCGGCCATCACCGTGGCGATGACGGCGACTCAATCGGCGGCGTAGGCCGCGAGCACGGCTGTGCCGATCGACAGGGTGCCGGGCTGGTCGGGCCGTATCAGCGAGGGTCTCGCCGGCCCGCACGCGCCGACAGGTCGCGCTCGTTGGACCACCAGGCGCGCGCCCAGGGTGCGGGTCCTCGGCTCGGCGCTGAGCGCGGATGTGTGACAGTCCAACCCAACGAGCGATTCGGCACCTCGGTGACGCAACAGCGGTGGTTTTTCTTGCCCGATAGCGACGCGTGCGTAGTGCCTTCTGGACCCCTCCGTGAGGGGCGTGCCTCAGTGCTCCCAGCCGCCCGCCGCCTGCGCGTCAAAGGTTGAGTCAATGCGCTCGTAGCGTCGGCGAATAGAGCGCCGCGCCGCCTCGTGGGGCAAGACATAGAGCCGTTCCGCCAGGATCGCCTCGACGGTCAAGCGTGCCACGTCGTCTACCTCGAGTACGTCGTCCCTGCCAAGGCCCGACGTGGCCGGATCCTCCGAGGAGGCGGCGCGCGGCGGTGCCGATGCGCGCAGTGACGATACAGGCGCCTGTGGGCTGTAGTCGGGACTGCGGTTGCGTTCGGATGCTCCGATGTTGGTGGCCACGATCATCGGACACAGGACCGAAACGCCGATGCCCTCCGACTTGAGCTCTCGGGCGAGAACCTCAGCGAGCGCCACCACCCCGTACTTAGCTACGCAGTAGGGCCCGAGCCCGATGTTCGGGACCAGTCCGGCGAATGATGACGTGAAAAGCAGATGGCCGCCTTGGCCCTGCTCCATCAGTCTCGGCAGGAATGCCTCTACACCGTGGATCGGCCCCCAGAGGTCGACATCGATCACCCAGCGCCAGTCGTCGTGGGTCATAGCGAAAATGGGTCCGTTTAGGGCGACCCCGGCGTTGTTGAACACGATGCGCACAGCAGAGAGGTAGTCAAACGCCGCGTCGGCCAAGTGCGTCAGCTGGTCGAGGCTCCGTACGTCGCAGGGAACACCAAGGGCATCAATGCCGTCGGCACGCAATCGTCCAACGGCTTGCTCCAGCGCTTGGACCTCGACATCACCGATTACGACCCGGGCACCCCTAAGGCCGAGCTCCCGGGCTGTGGCGAGGCCGATTCCGCTAGCTCCACCGGTTATTACCGCTCCATGACCCGCTACTGTGTCCATCGCCGCACCGTACATTCGATACCGAACTGGCGCGGGCTGTTCGATTTAGCACCTGCGATCGGCTGGACCAATGTCCTGTACGAGTGCAAACGCTGTTCTC
>JBPYFR010000278.1:0-33057 GCA_051985685.1 Acidimicrobiales bacterium | reverse complement strand
GCGACTTCGTCCATGATGCGGTCATGCTCAGCGGACTCACCGTGCCGCTCGACGTACCGGGGCAGCACGCACACGCTGTTGAAGATGCCGAATTCCATGAGGGATGCCCGTCCTTTTCCCGGTTTCTCGCTCAGCTGAGGCCGTACGGTCGACTCCGGTCGATTTGGTTCGATTGGCGCGGCGGCATCGTCGCTGCCGCCTGCCGTTCTGCGACGGTAACACGGAGGGGGCTAAAATGCAACGTGTTCCAATAATGGGGCTTTCGCCCCTGGTCAGAGGCTCAGAGGTTCAACGCCTCGCGGACGTTCGGAGGGCGTGTTGACCCCATCCAAGGATCCAGTCGACGGGGCTGGCCGTGAGCCTGAGACGGTCACCGGCGCGGTCCTCGCCCGGGCGCAGGACCACTCCCTCGGCTTGGTGGCCGGCGACCTGCGCATGACCCATGCCGAGGTGGTGGCCCGGGCCGCCGAGCGGGCGGCGTGGTTGCGGGGTCGACGCGGGGACGGTCCCTTCCATGTGGCCTTGCTCCTCGACAACGTGCCCGAGTTCGTGTTCTGGTTGGAGGCCTGCGCGCTGGTCGGAGCGGTGGTGGTCGGCGCCAACCCCACGCATCGCGGTGAAGAGCTCGTGCGGGATCTCACCCACACCGAGTGCCAATTTCTCGTCACCGACTCGTCCTCGGTCGGGTTGGTGGGCGGCGCCCGGATCGGCCCCGCGCTCGGCGTCGTTGCGGAAGGCAACCCACACGTGCTCCTCCTGGATCGTGAGGCCGCGCGCACGGAACTGCGGGCCTGCGCCGGCGCCGAGGCCGCGCACGTCGCCGACCCGGCCGTCTCGCCCGAGACCCTCGGGTACCTGCTGTTCACGTCTGGAACCTCGGGTGCACCCAAGGCCTGTCTCTGCAGCCAGGGGCGCCTGGCCCGGATCGGCGCCATCGTCGCGCAGATGTACGCCCTTGGACCACACGACGTCTGCTACCTGTCCATGCCACTGTTCCATTCGAACGCGCTCATGGCCGGCTGGGGACCGGCTCTCTTCGCAGGATCGGCTTTCGCGCTGCCGTCCGGAGGCCGATTCTCGGCTTCCGGTTTCCTCCCCGACGTCCGCACCGCGGGGGCCACCTACTTCAACTACGTCGGGAAGCCGCTCGCCTACATACTGGCCACGCCCGAGCGGCCTGACGACGCGGACAACCCGCTGGAGCGCGCCTTCGGCAACGAGGGATCGCCCGACGACGTCGACCGCTTCGCCGAGCGTTTCGGGGTCAGCGTGACCGACTCCTACGGGTCGACCGAGGGCGGCGCGACGGTGGCTCGCACCCCCGACACGCCGCCGGGAGCGCTGGGCCGGGCCCCGGAGGGCACGGTCGTCCTCGACCCGGCGACGGGCGAGGAGTGCCCACCGGTCCGTTTCGACGAGCACGGCCGCCTCCTGAACGCGGAGGAGGCGATCGGCGAGCTCGTGTCCAAGACAGGCGGGTCGGGGTTCGAGGGCTACTGGCGCAACGACGAGGCCGAGCGAGCCAGGTTGCGCGAGGGTTGGTACTGGACGGGCGACCTGGCCTACCGCGACGACGCGGGATTCTTCTACTTCGCGGGGCGCGACCACGATTGGCTGCGGGTCGACGGCGAGAACTTTGCGTCGGCACCGATCGAGCGGATCCTGCAACGCCATCCCGACGTCGTGCTGGCCGCGGTCTACGCCGTGCCCGACCCCGTGGTCGGCGACCAGGTCATGGCCGCGGTGCAACTGCGCCCGGGGATCGAGGTGCTCGACGGTGTCGACCTGGCTTCGTTCTTCGACGCTCAGCGCGACCTCGGGACCAAATGGGGTCCCCGTTTCGTGCGGCTGAGCGAGTCGCTGCCGCGCACCGCAACGAACAAGGTGCTCAAGCGCTCGCTGCGCGCGGAACGCTGGAACTGTACGGACCCGGTCTTGTGGAGGCCCGAACGAAGCGGACCCTACAGGGCGCTCCGTGCGGACGAGATTGCCGCGCTCGAGGAGTCGGTGGCGGGGCGCGTGCTCTGAGCCGCCGAGACGCTGAGCTCATCGGGTCGCGATCGAACCGGGCAGCGGTGAGCACCAACCGACTGGTCGCCTGGTGCGGTTAGGGGACCTTCTGAGGAGGTCTTGAGTCCGGCCGGCCGAAGCGCGTGTCGCTCAACGATCCACGCCGAGCACGAGGCCGCTGGTCGGCACACCCGTCCCTGCGGTGACTACCACGTGCTCGAGCCCGGCCACCTGGTTCACCGAGGTACCCCGGACAAGCCGAACCGCCTCGGCGATGCCGTTCATCCCGTGCAGGTAGGCCTCTCCGAGCTGGCCGCCATGGGTGTTGATCGGCAACGCGCCGCCGATCTTGATCCGCCCGTTCCGCACGAAATCCTTGGCCTCGCCTTTGGCGCAGAAACCGAGCTCCTCGAGTTGGTACAAGACATACGGCGTGAAGTGGTCGTAGAGGATCGCGGCCTGCATGTCTTCGGGACCGAGGCCCGAAGTGTCCCAGAGCTGACGCGCGACGACGGCCATCTCGGGAAGCCCCAGCAGGTCGTCGCGGTAGTAGCTGGTCATCATGTCCTGGCCCGCACCCGAGCCCTGCGCCGCCGCGCGGACGACGACCGGCCTCGTCGGCAGGTCGCGGGCCCGCTCGAGCGAGGTGACGACGAACGCCTGTCCACCGTCGGTCTCCTGGCAGCAGTCGAGGAGGTGAAGCGGCTCGACGATCCAGCGGCTCGCCTGGTGCTCCTCCAACGTGATCGGCTGCTCGTAGAACCACGCCTTGGGGTTCGTCGCCGCGTGCGCGCGGTCTGCGACCGCGACGCGTCCGAGATCTTCGCTCGTGGCGCCGGTGACGTGGAGGTAGCGCTGGGCGGCCATGGCCACCCATGACGCGGGCGTCAACAGGCCGACGGGTCGGTAGAACGCCATGTGCGCGTTCTCGGCAGTGGGCACCGGGGCGCGTCCCTGCACGCCCGCCCCGAACCGATTCCCCGACCGTTCGTTGAAGGCGCGGTAGCACACGACGACGTCGGCCACGCCCGACGCGACGGCCAACGCCGCCTGCTGGACCGTCGCACACGCTGCGCCGCCTCCGTAGTGGATCCGGCTGAAGAAGGTCAGCTCGCCGATGCCGAGACTCCGTGCGATGTCGATGTCGGGATTGGTGTCCGCGCTGAACGTGACCATGCCCTGGACCTCGCTGGGCCCAATCCCGGCGTCCTTCAACGCCGCGTCGACCGCTTCGACCGCAAGGCGCAGCTCCGAGCGCCCCGACGCTTTCGAGAACTCAGTCGCCCCGATACCGGCGACCGCGACCTTTCCGGAGAAGCAGTGCGGCATCAGTCGGTATCTGAATCGATCGGGAGAATCACGGTCACCGTCCCCGTCACGTGGTCGCCGAGGTCGTTCGCTCCCCGGATGGCGACGGTCACCACACCGCCCCGGCCGTCTTCGGCGAGCCGGCCCTTCTCGGTCACCGTTCCGGTGAGCGTCATGGTGCAGTCCGGGTAGTTCGGTGTGCCAAGCCGGATGCTGACGTCCGACAAGCGGCTGCGCGGTCCCGACCAGTCGGTTACGTACCGACCCACGAGACCGTTCGTCGTGAGGATGTTCATGAAGATGTCCTGCGAGCCTCGCTGCGTCGCCAGCACCGGGTCGTGGTGCACGTCCTGGTAGTCGCGACTGGCGATGGCACCCGAGACGATGAGCGTGCGGGTGATGGGCAGCACGAGGACCGGGAGCTCGTCGCCCACCGACACCCCGGAGAAGGTGGGCGCCGTCACAGGCCCCGCCACGACCCGGTCACGACCCGGCCTCCTCGGCCACGAGTGCCTCCTCTGCGATGGCGGCGCCCATGCGAGACAGCTGCACGCTCGGGCCGCCCAGCATCAGCTCGATCTGCTTGCCCCACAGGAAGTAGCGGTGGATCGGGTAGGTGATGTCGGCACTCACGCCTCCGTGGAGGTGCTGGGTGGCGTGCACCGTCCGCTGTCCGCGCTCGGAGGCCTGCCATTTCGCCACCCGGGCCGCGTCCGCCGCGTCCCGCCCCGTGTCGAAGCGCCAGGCGGCGTTCTGCCAGGTGACCCGCATGGCCTCGATGTCGATGGCGGCGTCCGCCGCCCGCAGCAGCGCGCCCTGGAACGTGCTGAGGGGCCGGCCGAACTGTTGGCGTGTGTTCAGGTACGACGCCGTGCGATCGAGTGCGGCCTCGCATACCCCGACCTGCAAGGCGCACAGCGCGATGGTGGCGGCAGTGAGCACATAGTCGACCGCCCATCGGCCGACCTCCGGCCCGGCCAGGATGTCCTCGGGTCCGACACGCGCCCCCGTGAGGTGCAGGTGCGGGTGAATCTCGCGGTTGGTCGTCTCGGCCCGCTCGAGGAGGACACCATCGGCCGAGGGGTCGACGAGAACGATCACGACGCCCCCGTTCTGGGTCCTCGCCGGGACGAGGATGCGCGAGGCCACATGGGCATTGGGCACCGCCATCTCGGTGCCGTCGAGCACCCAGCCGTCCCGGCCGTCGCCCCGGACGGCCGCACTGATCGCGGGCGACGACGTGAGGCTCGTCGCCGCCCCGTTGAGAGCGGCGGTGAGCAGCGTGTCTCCCGACACCACGCCGGACAACCATCGAGCGCGCAGGGCGTCCGAGCCGAATTCCGCGACGGGCAGCGCACCGAGCACGAGCGTGGCCCAGAGCGGGACCGGCGCCACCGATCGGCCTTGGGCCTCCAGGAGCAGGCAGAGCTCGGTCAGCCCGTAGCCGCTACCCCCTTGCTCCTCGGGCACGGGCAGGCCGAGCAGGTCGGCCCCGGCCAGAGCGCGCCACAGGTCGTGGTCCGTTCGATCGTCCTCCCGTTCGACCGCGCTGATGCGCTGGGGACCGACCATGCCCGTGAAGATCTTCGAGGCCGCTTCCGACACGGCCAGTTGGTCCTGCGTGAACCCGAAGTCCATCAGTCCCCTCCCCCCGCTCCGGCGCCCGCCCAAGGGACGAACACGGGCAGGGTCAACTCGTCGTCGTACTCGACGAAGGTGGCTTGCAGGTCCATCCCGATCTCGATGCGGTCGCGCTCGATTCCCTCGAGGTTCGCCACCACCCTGGTGCCCTCCTCCAACTCGATCAGGCCGATCGGGAGCGGGTACTCGAAGGAGGGAATCTGCGGGTAGTGGACCACCACGTACGAATAGAGGCTGCCCCGGCCGCTCGCTTCGACTGTGTCCCACTCGAACGACCCGCAGATGCCACAGGCCGGTAGCGGCGGGTGGCGCAAGGTTCCACACGACAGGCAGCGTTGGATGAGCAGTGTGCGGGCCCGAGCACCCTCGAACCAGAACGAGTTGTCCTCGGTGATCGCCGGGACCGGGCGGGGGGGACGAAACGAGCCCGAGCGCGAACCCGAGCCCGCGGACTGCGACGGGGGTAGGTACTTGAGGATCCGGAAGCGCATCGTCGCCACCGGCTCACCCCGCTCGAACAGCGCCTGCACCTGCCCGGCCGTGGGATCCGGCGGTACCGACGCGTCCGGCACCGCCACGTAGTCCAACCGCGTCGTCACGAAGCGACCCGTTCCCAGGCCCGTCCGCTTCGGTTCCGAAATCGAATCGATCACGGAGCGCACCAGCACTCGGTCCCCCACCACCAACGGACGCCCGTAGTGTTGCTCGCAGTTGGTGGCGACGACCGACGTCAGGCCCTCGTTGTCGAGCAACCCCATCATCACGTCGCTGGCCCCGCTCGCCGGCGCGCTCCCCTCCCCGTTGGCGCCCGCCCCCGCCCGAGCCGCCTCGACGGCCAACGACGCCCGCAGCCCGCGCATGATCCACGCCTGCAACATGGTCGGCGGCGCAATCACGGACTCGAAGCCGGCCGCCCGGGCCGCCTCGTCGGAGACGTACACCGGATTCTCGTCGCCCATCGCCTCGATCCAGTGGCGGATCATCGCCACGTTGACCGCATCCGGCGACAGCGTCGGAGCACCCGCCGCCTGTCCGACCAACTCCTCCAGCTCGACGCTGTGGTCCGGACGACCCTCCAGCTCGGCGAAGCGTTCCCGCCCCTCCCCGCTCTCCCCGACGTCCTTCGGACGGGTCATCGAGTCCCCCGCTTCATGCCCAACCCGGCCGTCGCCACGATCTCGCGCTGGACCTCGTTCACGCCCCCGCCGAAAGTGTTCACCTGGGCCTGACGTCCCGTCGCCTCGAGGCGCCCACGCAGGAGTGCGCCCGGCGACCCCGCCACGAGGTACCCCGCGGCGCCCACGACACCCAGCAGAAGGCGCACCACATCGATGATCCGCTCCGTCCCGAAGACCTTGATGGACGACGATTCCGCCCCGGTGAGCTCACCCTCGGTGACATGGACCGCCATGCGCCAGTTCAACAACCGCATCGCCTCCAGCTCGGCATGGCACCGGGCCAGATCCATCTGCACCCATCCCTGCTCCACCAGCGTGGCGCCGTCGTCGGTCGACTGCCCGGCCGCCCAGGCGACGACGTCCTCATACAGGGAGATCGCCAGCCCGCTCCACGCCGCCAGGCCGACCCGCTCGTGGTTGAGCTGGTTCGTGATCATGCGCCAGCCCTCGTTCTCCGCACCGACACGGTTGGCGACGGGGACGCGCACGTTGTCGTAGAACGTTTGCGTCGTGGTCAGGCCCCCGACCGTGTGGATGATCGACCACTCGAAGCCCGGCGACGTCGTCGGCACGCAGAGGATCGAGATGCCCTTGTGCTTGGGCACGTCGGGATCTGTGCGCACCGCGAGCCAGATGTAGTCGGCCATGTCCGCGCCGGACGTGAAGACCTTGGCGCCGTTGACCACGTACTCGTCGCCGTCGCGCGCGGCCCGGGTCCGAAGCGAAGCCAGGTCCGTCCCCGCCTCGGGCTCGGTGTAGCCGATGGCGAAATTGAGCTCACCCGCCAGGATCCTGGGCAGGAAGAACGACTTCTGCTCCTCGGTCCCGAAGCGCATGATCGTCGGGCCCACCGTGTTGATCGTGACGAAGGGGAACGGCGCGCCGGCACGACGGGTCTCGTCGAAGAAGATGAACTGGTCGGTGGCCGGCCGGCCCTGTCCGCCGAACTCGGTGGGCCACCCGATGCCGAGCCAGCCGTCCTTGCCGATTTGGCGGACGACCTCCCGCCAGGCCTCACCGCCCTCGCCGCCCTCGGCCAGGCCCGCTCTGACCTCGTCGCTGAGCAGCTCGCCGTAGTAGCGCCGCAGCTCGTCGCGCAGCTGCTGCTGTTCGCGGCTCTCTTCGAGGAACATCGTGGGGCAGCCTCGCGTGCAGTGCGCGGTCCCTGCCAGGTCAAGGCCGCGTCGGAGCAAAACTGTAACACGTTCTCGTTTCGGTGGGGAGGACGGCGTTGCACCAGGCCAGGCGCCGACGGCGTGGCCGAATGCTCGCTGGGATCCTCGCCGTGGACGGCGACCCGCCGGTCTCGTCATCTGCGTCGCGCGCAGCACGACCTCTCAGGAACGGCGCCTAGGTGCAATGAACGCCCAACACGTCCTGGTGGATCGCGACCAGATACCCCACGACGCCGGGGGCGGGCAAGAGCCCTCGCAGCACAACCGGCCAGCGTTGTACGGCGAGTGCGAGGATCGTGACCATTGCGACCAGTCCGACGTACGCGAACCGAACCCCGTAGATGGGGGTCTGAAAGGCCTCGACCCCCGTCGCCGTGCCTAAGATCACTGACACACGTTCTAGAAATGGCCCGAAAGGGCAGGCACCGCTCTTGCGGCAGCGGTGTGAAAGGGGGGCCTTGAGCCTCGAGGAGATCGACCTCATAGATGGGCGGAACTTCGTCCCCGGCGTGCCACACGACTGGTTCCGGCAGCTGCGCGCGGAGGCGCCGGTCTATTGGCACGCAGAAAAGGCCGCCCCCCGGGGCGGGTTCTGGGCCGTGACCAGATACGACGACTGCGTCCACGTGAACCGGGACTGGGAGAACTTCTCTTCGGCCCGGCGCACCTCACTCTTCACGGAGATGGAGGAAGACCAGCTCGCCCAACAACAGTTGATGATGGTCAACATGGACCCGAGCATGCACACGCGGTACCGCCGTCTGGTCAATCATGGCTTCACTCCCAAGACAGTGCGCGACCTCGAGCAGCAGATCATCGGATATGCCGACGGGATTCTCGACTCGGTGTGCGAGCGCGGCACGGCCGACTTCGTCGAGGAGATCTCGGCCGAGCTCCCGTTGCTCGTGATCGCCGAGCTACTGGGCGTCCCTCAAGAAGACCGGCGCATGGTGTTCGACTGGTCGAACCAAATGATCGGCTCAGACGATCCCGAGTACCAGGTCCCCGGGGCCGAGCCCGGCGAGGCGGCGATGCACGTGTACAGCTACGCCGAGGAGCTCGCCGCCCAGCGCCGACTCACGCCGCGGCAGGACCTCGTCTCCGTGCTGATCGACGCCGAGGTGGAGGGCGAGAAGCTCGACCAGCTCGAGCTCGACCTCTTCTTCATGCTGCTCATCGTCGCCGGGAACGAGACCACGCGGAACCTGATGTCCGGTGCGATGACCGCCTTCTTCGAGCATCCCGAGCAGTGGGAACTCTTGCGCCAGGACCGATCGTTGCTCTCTGCTGCGGTCGAGGAGATGTTGCGCTACGTCACCCCGGTCATGCACTTCCGGCGCACGGCCACCAAGGATCAGGAGCTCGGCGGCCAGCAGGTCAAGGAAGGTGACAAAGTCGTCTTCTGGCACACCTCGGCCAACCGGGACGAGACGGTCTTCGACGACCCCGACACGTTCGATGTCCGACGCTCGCCCAACAACCACATCGCGTTCGGAGGGGGCGGTCCGCACTTCTGCCTCGGGGCGAATCTCGCCCGCATGGAGATCATGGTGATGTTCGACCGGCTGCTCGACCGGACACCCGACATCCGCCTCGACGGCGAGGTGCAACGGCTGCAGTCGAACTTCATCAATGGGACCAAGCACATCCCCGTCGCGTTCGCACCCTCGGCTCCGGTCGGGGGCACCCCGCTCCCCGCCCGGGCCCGTTGAGGTGACGCCGGCGGGGACGGGCACCGGCGGCGACGGCGCCGCAGGTGCGGTGCGCTTCCACCAATCGGTCACCTTCCTCCCGACGCGTCAGGCGGTCCCGCTGGCCCAGATCTGCGAAGAGCTCGGTTACGGCGGGATCTACATCTCCGACCACCTGTTCAACCCGCGCCAGCTCGAGTCTCGCTACACCTACTCGGTCCGCGAGGACGGCGCGCCCGGCTGGGAGGCCGACACCCCGTGGCCCGATCCGATGTGCATGATCTCGGGCCTGGCCACCGTCACACGGAACCTCGTCTTCACCACCGGGGTGTACATCGCCCCCGCCCGCGACCTCATCACGGTGGCCAAGTCCGTCGGGACCACCGCCGTTCTCTCGGACGATCGAGTGCGCCTCGGTGTCGGCGTCGGCTGGTGCAAGGAGGAGTTCGAGCAAACGGGTCAGGACTTCAACACCCGAGGCAAACGCCTCGATGAGATGATCGAGGCTCTGCGCGCACTGTGGCGCGGGGGCTGGGTCGAGTTCCACGGGGAGTACTACGACGTCCCCCAATGCCAGATGGAGCCCTCCCCCGCCGAGCCGGTGCCCATCCTCGGCGGCGGGCACTCGCCTCCCGCTTTGCGCCGCGCCGCCTCCCGGTGTGACGGGTGGATCGCGGCCGGCGCCTACAAGGAGCAGGAGGCGTGGCTGCACCTGGCCGATCTGCGCACTGCCTTGAAGGAGGCCGGCCGAGAGGGCGAGGACTTCACGATCTACCTTTCCCTCAACGAGCGTCCCGAGCCCGATCTCTATCGGCGCTTCGCCGAGGCCGGCGTCACCGACTTCGTCTGCGCTCCGTGGATGTTCGTGGACGTCGCACCCCGCACGCCCGACGACGAGGCACTGTCCGCCCGCCTGGCTGCGGTCAAATGGTTCGCCGACGACGTCATTGCCAAGGTCTGACGAGGACAGGATGAGGAGCCGTCCATGAAGTCGATGAAGCTCGGGCTCCAGCTCGGTTACTGGGGCTCGGGGCCACCGCCCAACGCGGTCGAGCTGGTGATGGAGGCCGAACGTCTCGGCTTCGACTCGGTCTGGACGGCGGAGTCGTACGGCTCGGATGCCCTCACGCCTCTTGCCTGGTGGGGATCGCGCACCGAGCGGATCCGGCTGGGCACCTCGCTCTGCCAGCTGTCCGCCCGCACTCCGACGGCCATGGCGATGGCAGCTCTGACCTTGGACCACCTCTCGGGCGGACGTTTCGTCCTCGGCCTCGGCGTGTCCGGTCCCCAAGTGGTCGAGGGCTGGTACGGCCAGCCCTTCCCCGCACCGCTGGCCCGGACGCGCGAGTACGTGGACATCGTGCGCCAGGTCTTGGCGCGCGAGACGCCCGTGACGAACGACGGCCCGCACTACCCGCTCCCCTACCCGGGCGGGACCGGGCTCGGGAAGCCGCTGAAGCCGATCGTGCACCCGCTGCGCCGTGACGTCCCGATCATCCTGGGTGCCGAAGGGCCCAAGAACGTGGCGCTGGCGGCCGAGATCGCCGACGGATGGTTCCCGATCTTCTTCTCGCCGCGCGCGATGTCCTCCTTCGAGGCGTCGCTCGACGAGGGTTTCGCGCGGCCAGGGGCGAAGCGATCGGCTGCGGACTTCGAGGTCCTGGCGTTCGCGCCGACCGTGATTAGCGACGACATCGAGGCGGCGGCGGACGGGTTCCGTCCTTACCTCGCTCTTTACATCGGTGGCATGGGCGCCCGGGAGATGAACTTCCACTTCGACGTCTTCGCTCGCATGGGTTACGAGGAAGCCGCCCACAAGATCCAGGACGCATACCTCGGCGGTCGCAAGGACGACGCGGCGGCGGCCGTCCCGACGGCCATGGTGGAAGACGTCGCGCTCGTCGGACCAGCGGAGAAGATCCGCGACGACCTGGAGGCGTGGCGCGAGTCGCGCGCCACGACGATGCTGGTCAACGGCGACGCCGCGACCCTGCGCACCGTGGCCGAGCTCGTGCTCGGCTGAACTGCGGACGTCGAGCTGGGGATACGAAGAAGACTCAGATGGCCCTCGGGCCGGCGGCGTGCGCCTCGAGGTACCTCGCTGGCCCGAAGCCGAGGATCGGGATGAAGATGAAGGGCAGCAACACCAGTCCGACCGTGAAGCCGACGCCCTTTCCGAACGACCGGGCCAGGTCGTACGCCACGATGATCCAGACGATGAACCACACGATGGGGATGAAGTAGAGGATTAGCCACCAGCCGGGCCGGCCCACCACCTTCAACAGGATGTAGATGTTGTAGAAGGGGATGATCGCAGCCCACCCGGGCCGATCTGCTTTGCGGAACACCTGCCAGAGTGCAGCGATCTCGAGGACGATGATCGCGAGGTAGGCGAAGCTCCCGATCCCGATCCCCACCCAGCCACCGGGGGAAACAAGCAGCAGCGCCAGCATGTCTGCCCTCCCGTTCTGCCCGCTGGGCGGCAGCGGACCCCCCGATGGTAGGGGGTTGCATTCCTGGATGCAGGGATGGTGACCAGGGATTCACTGGCCGGTCGCACCGATAGGTCACAATGCCCCCGTGACCCTCTTCGACGTGTCGGAGCTCCTCGGAAACGGGGCTGGAGAAGAGCCGCCCGGCGAGGCTGGGACCCCAGGGATCACCGAAGATCCCGGGACCGACAATGCCGGTAACACTGGCGAGGCAAGCGGTGAGACATCGGCGTCCGGGCGTCCAGAAATCGAAGTCCGGGTCAGTGCCCGGCGGACGAAGACCTCGGAGGCGACCTGGGTCGGTGGGCGCATCGTCGTGTCCGTGCCGGCCCATCTGGACCGCCAGCTCCGCGAGCAGACCGTCGACTGGCTGGTCGAACGGCTTATTACGCGACACCGCCTGCAGTCGGTCGGCGGAGACGACGCTCTCTTCGCGCGAGCCGTGGCGTTGAGCGACCGGTACCGACTCGGCGCCCGCCCGATGGCCGTGCGATGGGTGACCAACCAGACGGCCCGCTGGGGGTCGTGCTCGTACTACTCGGGCGAGATCCGCATCTCGCATCGCTTGCGGCCCGTCCCGGGCTGGGTGCTCGACTCAGTGCTCGTCCACGAGATGACGCACCTCACCTATCCCGACCACTCACCCGCGTTCCACCGCCTCGCCGGTTCGTACCCCCGGCACGCGGAGGCGGGCGTGTTCCTCGCCGGCTACGGGCTCGGGTTGTCCAACCCCGTCTCGTAACCGCCGGCGTCAGGCGGGTTCGGTCGCCAGCACCTTCCCGAGGCGGCGCAGGCTGTCGCTCGCACCGCCGAGGGTCAGCTCGATCTGCCGGGTGAGGAGGAAGTACCGGTGCAAGGGGTAGTCCCGGTCGACGCCGATCCCGCCGTGGAGATGTGAGGCCGCGTGCACGACCCGCTGCCCTCCCTCGGCGGCCCAGTACTTGGCCACGGCCACCTCCGCCGTCGCCGGGAGGCCCGCCGCCAGCCGCGAGGCCGCCTGCCAGGCGGTGAGCCGGATCGCCTCGGTGTCGACGTACGCGTCGGCGGCGCGTTGGCCGACCGCCTGGAACGTCGCGATGGGCTTCTCGAATTGCACCCGCGTCTTGGTGTACTCGCCGGTCAGCTCGAGCGCGGACGCGCACACGCCGGCTTCCTGGACGCACAGTGCAGCGGTGGCGAAGTCGGTCATGACGGTGATAACCGCCTCGCCTTCGGCGCCCCCATCCCCAAGGAGGCGATCACCATCGACCCTGACGTCGGCCAGCTCGACAATCGCCTCGGGCCGCCCCGTCGTCGTGGTCTGCTTGGTCAGCGTCACTCCCTCGGTTGCGGTGTCGACAATGAACACCCCGACGTCGGCCGGCGACCCGTCTGCGGCCGTGCACGACGCGGGAACGAGGATGACGTCGGCCACCAGCGCCGCCGGCACGCACGCCTTGGTCCCCGAGAGCCGCCACGACCCGTCGTCCTCCGCTCGCGCGGTCGTGATCGGCTGCAGCCCGCCGGGCACGATCACGCCGCCCGCGAGCTCGGCGAGCGCGCCGGTGAGGATGGTGTCGCCGGCGGCGACCCTGGGCAGCCATTCCTTGCGCTGCGCCTGGGTACCGAAGCGCGCGATCGGCACGGCGCCGTAGACCATCGTCTCCACCACCGGTACGTAGGCCGCCGTGCGGCCGGCTGCCTCCACGACGAGGCAAGCCGCCACGAAGTCGAGCCCGGAGCCTCCGACATCCTCGCCGAGGTGGATACCGAGCAGGCCGGCGGACGCCAACTCGGTCCAGAGCTCGCGGTCGATGGGGCCCTCGTCGCCTGCCGCCGCCTCCACCTGCTTCAAGCGCTCGTCGGTGGCCCGGTCGGTGAAGATGCGAGCCGCTAGCTCCCGGACGGCTTCTTGCTCCTCGGTGTAGTCGAAGTCCATCTCCGTGCTCCCTCCGCGTCTGCTCAGCGCAGTGACCTGGGCATGCCCAGGCCAAAGATCGCGATGAGGTCGCGCTGGATCTCGTTCGTGCCGCCGCCGAAGGTCAGGATGATCATGGAGCGCGCGTACATCTCGAGCCGGCCGGCGATCACCGCGGCCGGCGACCCGCGGGTCAGGTAGCCCGCTTGGCCCAGGACCTCCAGCAGAGCTCGGAAGGCGCGCAGGTAGAACTCAGTCCCGAACACCTTGATCGTCGATGCGTCGGCCACGTCGAGATGTCCCTGCGTGCCTTGCCATGCGACCTTCCAGTTGATCAGGCGCAGGAATTCGAGCTCGGCATACACGCGGGCGAGATGTTCCTGGACCCACTCCTGGTCGATGACCCGCCGGCCGTCCGGGAGCGTGGTCTCCTGGGCCCACCGACGGACGTCGGTGAGCACCCGCTCGACGATCCCGGGCGAGCACAGCGTCACCCGCTCGTGGTTCAGCTGGTTGGTGATGAGACTCCAGCCCTGGTTCTCCCCGCCCACCATGCTGGTCGCGGGGACCCGGACGTCCTCGTAGAAGGTGTAGTTGATGTTGTGATCACCGAGCAGCTTCATCGGGACGACCCGTACGCCCGGTGTGTTCATGGGGACCACGAACATGGAGATTCCCTTGTGCTTCGCGACATCGGGGTTCGTCCTCGTAGCCAGCCAGACGTAGTCGGCATCGCCGGCCAAACTCGTGAAGACCTTGGTGCCATTGATCACGTACTCGTCGCCGTCTCGCACGGCCCGGGTTGTCAGCGAGGCCAGGTCGGTGCCCGAATTCGGCTCGGTATACCCGATGCAGAAGAAGATCTCGCCCGCGAGGATCTTCGGGAGGAAGAACTCCTTCTGCTCCTGGGTGCCGAAATTCATGATGGTCGGGCCGACGGTGTTGATGGTCAGCATGGGAACGGGCGCGCCACTGCGCATCGACTCGTCGAAGAAGATGAACTGCTCGATCGCCGAGCGGCCCTGTCCTCCCCATTCCCTCGGCCACCCGATGCCGAGCCAGCCGTCGCTGCCCATCTGCTTGACGAGGCGGCGCACCACGGGTCCGATGCCGTGGGCGTTGGCCAGCTCGCGCTCGACGTCTGGCGTCAGTAGGTTCTCGTAGTAGGCGCGCAGCTCGCGCTTCAGCGCCTGCTGCTCCTCGGTGTAGGCAATCTCCATCGGTGTCCTCCCAAGGGACCGCCGCATCGTCGCACGTCAAACACGGCGTCCGCGCCGCCGGCTGAGGGCCACCGTACGCGATAGAACACGTTACAGTCCGTGTCGTCCGTGCGGCCAGCCGGAAGGCGGTGCCACTCCGTACCGGCGGTAACCTGCTCACGCTTCGGGCCGGAGCCCTGGCACAAGTCGAACCGAGGAGCTGTCCCATGCCTGACGCAGTCATCGTCGCCACCGGTCGCACGCCCATCGGGCGTGCCAACAAGGGGTCGTTGGTGGAATGCCGACCGGACGACCTGAGCGCCTTCGTCGTCAAGTCGGTGCTGGACAAGCTGCCTCAGCTCGAGGGGACCGACGTAGAGGACGTGATCTTGGGCTGTGGCCAGCCTGGCGGCGAAGCCGGCTACAACGTGGCGCGCGTGGCGGCGCTGCTGGCCGGACTCCCCGATGTGCCCGGTGTGACGGTGAACCGCTACTGCTCCTCGTCACTGCAGACGATCCGCATGGCGGCGCACGCAATCCGCGCCGGGGAGGGCGACGTCTTCGTCGCAGCCGGGGTCGAGACCGTGAGCCGGTACAGGAACGGCGCCTCCGACACCGGGCCGCACAATCCCGAGTTCGCTGAGGCGGAGGAGCGGACCAAGCTGCGCGCACCCGCTGTCACCGAGCCTTGGACGCCACCGGCGGGGCTGCCCGACATCTACATCGCCATGGGGCAGACGGCGGAGAACGTGGCCGAGTACGAGAAGGTCACCCGCGAGGAGATGGACGAGTTCGCATTGATGTCACAGACGCGAGCCGTCGAGTCGCAGGAGAACGGGTTCTTCGAGCGGGAGATCCTGCCCGTGACGCTCTCCGATGGCAGCGTCGTGACGAAGGACGACGGCCCTCGCCCCAACACCACGCTCGAGGGTCTTGCCAATCTCAAGCCGGTGTTCAGAGAAGGCGGGACCGTCACCGCCGGGAACGCGTGCCCCCTCAACGACGGGGCCGCTGCGGTCGTCGTCATGAGCGACACCAAGGCCAAGGAGCTCGGCATCACGCCGCTGGCGCGGATCGTGGCGAGTGGCGTATCCGGCCTGAACCCGGAGATCATGGGCCTCGGGCCGGTGGACGCCTGCCGCCAGGTGCTCAAGCGGGCAAACATGACCATCGACGACATCGACCTCGTCGAAATCAACGAGGCCTTCGCTGCGCAGGTCATCCCCTCGGCCAAGCATCTCGGCATCAGCTGGGACAAGCTGAACGTGAACGGCGGCGCGATCGCGCTCGGACACCCGTTCGGCCAGACCGGGGCCCGCATCATGACCACCCTCCTCAACGGGCTGGAGGACACGGGCAAGACCATCGGCCTCGAGTCGATGTGCGTCGGCGGAGGCCAGGGCATGGCCATGATCGTCGAGCGACTGAGCTAAGCACTCGAGCCGAACGGCACACACCCGAGGACCCGACGCAGTGTCAGGCCGGCCCTGCTCCTAGGTCCTCGATCGTCGGCGCCGGACCCGGATCCACCCCTTCGCGCGCCGCGAGGAAGAGCGAAACGAAGTCGCCGAGCAGCGCCAGGTCGAAGAACCGGAGGAAGTCGTCGTCGCCCTCGCCCCAGACCTCGATTGTGTCGGCCATGACCTCGTCGGTGGCCGTCGCCACGGCCTCGAACAGGCCGGCCGCCATTGGGTCCTCGCCACCGTGGCGCAACAGGACGAGCGACATGACCTGCCGCGTCACGTCTCCACCCTGGCCCCAGCCGGCGAGCTCGTCGCGGGTCGACGCCGGAAGGGCACCATGGAAGGCAGGTGACTTGGCGTTGAGGTTCACCTGGGATTTCCAGCGGTGCGCGGCCACGGCGCCGATGCCGGCCGCACCGTAGACGACCGGCATCGTCCTCCCGATCCGCCGCGCCACCTCCGCAGCGGGGCCCGCAGCGTCCGCGAACGCGTCGCTTCGTCGCCGCAATGCTGCGCTTGCGCCCGTGACCGGCGGCCCGGGGTCGGAGATCAAACCCGCGCAAAAGAGCGCGGTCAACAGCGGTACGACCGTGGCGCCCAGCGCCGCTCGGGGCACCGACTCGTCCACCATGACGGGACAGAGCGGGAGTCCCTCCTCGAGGGCCAGCGCACGGAGCATGCCGTCGCCCGAAACCACGACGACCGGTGCCTCTCGGGCGAGCGCCCCTCGAGTGGCGGCAAGGACATCGATGTCGCCTCCCGAGCTCGATACCGCGAGGATCAGCGTGTGCGGGCCCACGAACGCCGGCACGTCGTGCCCGCGGACGACGAGCAGAGGGACTGGAGCGTTCGCCCCGGTGATCGCTCGGACGAAGTCTCCCGCCAGGGCGTCTGGACCGACGCCACAGACCGCCACAGCGTGGATGGACGAAGGGTTCGGCAACGACACACCGTCCAGCGCGGCCTGGGCCGAGGCGAGGGCGTCGGTCAATTGGTCCGGCAGGGCGGCCGTAGCCTCCCAAACGCCGCGGGAATCGAGGCGGCTCGGGTCGGTCACCCCTCCGCAGGGCCGGTGGCGCGGACCCCGTCTCGCTCGGCTTTGGCCATGAGCCGCTCGTGCTCGGAGTCTCCGACGTCGGTCGCTTCGTCGACGAGCAGCACAGGGACACCGTCGACCACCGCGTAGCTCTTGTGCAGCCTCGGGTTGTAAAGAACGTCCTCGTCGGCGAACCAGAGCAGGGGGCCCTTGTCGACGGGGCACGCCAGAACATCGAGCAGCAACGGGTCGAGACTCATGAGGACTCCTTGAGATCGGGATCGGTGTCGGCGCGGTTGGCATAGGTGGCGATCAGCGCACGCACCTCGGCCACGTGGAGGGCGCAGAGCTCGGGCGTCGTCGCCTCGACGTTGAGCCGAAGGAGAGGTTCGGTGTTGGAGGGCCGGACGTTGTACCACCAGTCCGGGTGCTCCGCCGTCAGCCCGTCCAGCAGGTCGACCGAGGCGCCGGCGGCGCGCTCGTGGGCGGCCATGGCGGCGACCGTCGCTTGCGGGTTCTCCACTTCGGTGTTGATCTCGCCCGAGTCGCTGTACCGCTCGTAGGGTCGGAGCAGCTCCGACAGCGGTTCGTCGCTCACGCTCAACAGCTCCAGCACGATGAGGGCAGTGATGATGCCCGAATCGGCTCGATAATTGTCGCGGTAGTAGTAGTGGCCAGAGTGCTCTCCGCCGAACACTGCGCCCGTCTCCGCCATCACCTGCTTTATAAACGAGTGGCCGACCCGCGTCCGGATGGGGGTGCCCCCGAGCTCGGTGATCACCTCGGGAACCACGTGGGAACAGATGAGGTTGTAGAGGATGGTCTCACCGGGGTTCTTGGTCAACATGGACGCCGCAACCAGTGCGGTCGTCAAGGACCCCGACACGGGCTCCGCCTTCTCGTCGACGAGGAACACCCGGTCGGCGTCACCGTCGAAGGCGAGACCAATGTCCGCGCCTCGCGCGAGCACGGCTCTCTTCAGGTCGACCAGGTTTTCGGGTTGAATGGGGTCTGCCGGGTGGTTCGGGAAGCTGCCGTCCAGCTCGGGAAACAAGACCTCCACCGAGAAGGGCAGGCGACTGAAGATGGTGGGCACGACCAGACCACCCATGCCGTTGGCGGTGTCAGCCACGATCTTGAGGGGACGAAGCGAGCCGGCGTCGACGAATGAGATCACGTGGTCGGCCCACTCATCAAGGAGGTTCAGCTCGCGGTAGCGGCCTCGCAGGGCCGCGGCCGGCTCGCCCAGGAGCTTCTCCGCCTCGGTTTCGATCTCCTCGAGCCCGGTGTCCCGCCCGATCGGACGCGCCCCCGACAGGCACAGCTTCAGCCCGTTGTACCGGGCCGGGTTGTGTGAGGCGGTGAACATCGCCGCCGGTGCATCAAGGTGTCCTGACGCGAAGTAGAGGAAGTCGGTCGAGGCCAGGCCGAGGTCGGTCACGTCGACGCCCTCGGAGCGCACCCCGTCGGAGAACGCGGCGGACAGCGCAACCCCCGACTCGCGCATGTCGCGTGCGACCAGAATCTCGCGCCCGCCCGCGAAGCGCGCCATCGCGCGCCCGATGGCCAGGCACATGTCCGCGTCGAGCTGGTCGGGCACGGTGCCACGCACGTCGTACGCCTTGAAGATCTGCTCCATCCGGCCCATAAGCCCAACCTTATGTGTGCGGTGCCCACCCGGGGCAAGGTCAGTGGATGAGGGCGTTGCCGTTGCTGGCGATGGCCACGATCGCAACCAAGTTGAAGGTCGCGTGTGCCACCATGTTCATTCCGAGGCGCCCCGTTCGGTACGACACTGCGGCGAGCACCATCCCGAACACCGCGAGTCCCGCCAGCTGCACCCACTCTCCGTGGGCCAGGCCAAACAGGAGGCCGTCGAGGACGACCGCGAGGACGACACCGAGCGTGCGGGCGCCTCCGCGGAGGGCACCGAGGGGGGTGAACAATCGCACCAACGCCTTGAAGAGAAGCCCGCGGAAGAACAGCTCCTCCATCGCCGGCGCCAAGAGGACGGTGGCCAAGGCGATGATGATGAAGCCGCCACCGTGCGATCCTCCCGTCAGCCGCTGGGAAGGCCCATTGAAGTCGTGGATCTCGTGCTGGAAGGGCAGGTACATGAGCGCCACGAGGATCTGGCCGCCGATACCCACGGCGATGCCGAGCAGGTCGATCGGGCGGAAGCGCACACCGAGGTCTCGCAGGAAACGCCTGGTTCCCTGAAGGCGGCTGGCTAACCACGGGGCGCCGATGAACCCCACCCACAAGCCGAGCAACGTCGAGATCACGTACCACTCAGGCGGAACAGCGGCGGACGTGATAGCACGCATCTGCGCCGCGTTCTTCCCCGCCGCAAGTCCTGCCACCTCGCCGAAGATCAGCGCCCCGAACTGGCCCACCAGGAACCCCAGCACCGCAAAGACCAGCCACATCCATCCTTGCCGCTTGGTCTGCGGCGGAACCTCGGGCGTGTCGAGGAAGGGCCCGCCGGGTGAGGGGGCCGGTGGGGTCTCGGCGCTCGAGAGCCCCGGCGCTTCGAGCCGCTCTGAGGTCGAGGCGGTCCAGGTCGGGGGCGGCGGAACCTGTTGGACCCACTCGCGCGGTACGTAGCCGGTCGGGACGGGTCCTGGAGGTTGCGGGGGCGGGAGTCGCACACCTGGGGTCGGCGTGCCAGGCTCCGTGTCGGTCATCGGGAAAACGTTACTGGCGCCCGGGCTGCTGATGACCCGCAGGTCGCTCGTGACCTGCGGGTTGAAGGCGAACACCGGAACCGGAGGGGGGCGCCTAGCATGTCAGAGGTGAGTCCGCAACGCACCGACAAGCCCACCGGTCGCCCCGGCGCGCCATCGGGCGGCGGTGACGGAGGCCCACCGTCCGGGACTCCCTCGGGCGGCCAGAGCTGGCGCTGGCTATGGGGCGTGCTCGCGATCGGGATCGTCGCCATCCTCCTGGCCGTCGGCACCATCAAGACGAGCAACGCCAAGTCGATCTCCTACACGAAGTTCATGCAGGAGGTGTCGGCCAAGCAGGTCAGCACGGCCAAGATCTCGAATTCCACCGGGCAGATCACGGGAAACCTGAAGGACGGGACGAGCTACACGGTCCAGGGCCCGAGCCCGTCTCTGCCCAACGACGTCAACACCATGCGCAACGACGGCGTGGAGGTGAGCTTCCCCACCCCCTCGTCGAATCTCCTCTCCACGATCGTGCCCTACCTCGTTCTCATCGCGATCGCCGTCGGCTTCCTGTACTTCATCAGCCGTCAGACCCGCGGGCAGATGCAGGGAATCATGTCGATCGGCCGATCGAAGGCCAAGACGTTCAGCAGCGACCGCCCGTCGACCACCTTCGATGACGTGGCCGGCTACGCCGGTGTCAAACAGGAGATCAGCGAGGTCGTCGACTTCCTGAAGACGCCGGCCCGTTTCAAGGAGATCGGTGCGAAGATCCCCAAGGGCGTCCTGCTTGTGGGACCCCCGGGCACCGGCAAGACACTGCTGGCCCGGGCAGTGGCCGGTGAGGCGGGCGTGCCGTTCATGTCGGTGAGCGGCTCCGACTTCATGGAGATGTTCGTCGGTGTCGGAGCCAGCCGGGTGCGCGACTTGTTCCAGACGGCGCGCAAGCAGGCGCCCGCCATCGTCTTCGTCGACGAGATCGACTCCATCGGCCGCAAGCGCGGAGCGGGGCTCGGAGGCGGGCACGACGAGCGCGAGCAGACCCTCAACCAGATGCTCTCGGAGATGGACGGGTTCGACACCGCAGAGGGCGTCGTCATGATCGCGGCCACCAACCGGCCCGACATCTTGGACCCGGCGCTGCTGCGTCCGGGACGGTTCGACCGCCAGATCGTCGTGCCGCTGCCGGACCTCGAGGAGCGCCTGCCTATCCTGCAGGTCCACTGCAAGGGCAAGCGGATGGCCCCGGACGTCGACCTCGGAGTCGTGGCGCGGGGTACGCCGGGCATGAGCGGCGCCGACTTGGCCAACCTGGTCAACGAGGCTGCCCTCCACGCCGTGCGCCGGGGCAGCCCCGAGATCGCCATGGCCGACTTCGAAACTGCCCGCGACCGCGTGCTGCTGGGACAGCGCCGGGACTCGATGGTGCTTTCCGACGAGGAGAAGGAGCGGATTGCGTACCACGAGGGTGGCCACGCCGTCCTGGCCTACGTGCTCGAGAACGCCGACCCGGTGCACAAAGTCACCATCCTGCCGACAGGCATGGCTTTGGGCGTGACCCACCAGCTTCCGATGGAGGAACGGCACATCCACTCTCGGCAATACATCGAGGACTCCCTCTGCGTTCGCATGGGTGGGCGGTGTGCCGAGCTGCTCGTGTACGGAGACCTTTCGACCGGTGCGGCCAATGACCTGGTCGGAAACACGGAGCTGGCGCGCAAGATGGTACGCGAGTGGGGCATGAGCGACGCCATCGGGCCCATGGCCTGGGGATCGCAGGGCCAAGTGTTCCTGGGCGAGGACCTCATGCACACGCGCGACTACTCCGAGGACACCTCCAAGATCATCGACGACGAGGTCGAGCGCATCCTGCGCGCCGAGGAACAGCGCGCCATGGACGTGCTGAGCAAGCACCGGGGCGGGCTCAACGCGATCGCCCGGGCGCTGCTCGACAACGAGATCATCGACGGAGCCGAGGTCGCCCGCCTGGTCGACGAGGCGCACGGGTCACCCGTCCACGGCGACGGTGCCAAGGCGGTGCCGCACTTCAGCGAGGCCGCCATCACAGCCAACGGGCATGGCAACGGGTCGGGCGATGACACTAACCCGGTCGCTGTCCCAGCCACGCCGCCCACGCCCGCAACGCAAGCCTCCCCCGCCGGTCCGCCCGAGTCGGCGAACTGGCCGCCTCCGCCGTGGCCGCCGCCCGGCGAGCCTCCGACCCCTGGCCCTGGTTCCCAGGAGGGCCCTCCCGCTTCCTAGTCCCCGGGGCGCAAACCGATCTGGGCGAGGTCTCAGCGGTGGCTTAGAGAGAGATGGCCGCGGCGAGTGGGATGCCGGGCATGTCGACGACGCCGACGTTGCCGGTTGGGGCCATGTCCATGCTGACCGACACCTCCTCGGTCGAGCGGACGATGAGCGGAACTTGACCGGCGGCGCCGAGGGCAGATCCGTTCACGGTGGCGAAGGAACCCGCGGGAAGCCTTCCCGACGCGATCACCCGGAATCCGGACGGCATCACGGCGTAGACGCTGAACCGGGCGCTCGCGTCCGACGCATTCGACAAAGCCAACTGGTGCGGAGCGGCTCCACTCACCACGGGTGAATCCGTGGTCCCCGGGGGCGGCACGACCCACAGGTCCGTCGGAGACGATGAGCCGAGTCCATCGATCGTGTTCGCCAATCCGGCCTGGGGTGCCTGGGCGGAGCTGGGCGCTGCCACCCTCCGGCCGACCACAACACCCGGTCCACCGCGGGCCACGATCTGGGCGGAGTAGAGGGCACCGCCCGGAATACGCGTCTGTCCGCTCGTCGCCAACACCCAGGTCGCCCCGGGGGCGACGACCTTGTTCAACGGAGCCAGCGGGCCGGAAGCAATCCGCAGGTGGACCGTGACGTTCTCGGGTGTCGTGCCCGGGTTGAACACGTCGATGTCCGAGGATCCCCCGGACGCCTCCTGGCTCTGGGGAATGGACCATTCGCGCTCAACCTGCGGAAGGCCTGGCACGACCGACAAACCGGCCGCCTTGCCGCTGAAAGTCTGCACCTCGGCCGCGACCATCCGACCTGTGCGCGTGGTCACCACCGTGCTGACAGTCGACTGGTTCTGCACCTCGTTGGCCACGTTCTCCACCTGGAGCTGGCCGGGGCCCAGCACGATGCCCTGGTAGTTGATGGGGTGAATAGTCCCCGTCGGCGTGACGAAGCTCAGGTCGACGACGTCCGGGGTCGGCGTGGGGTTGAACAGCGCCACGGTAAGCCCATCGGAGTTGGCCGTCGTCCCGCTGGGGAAGTACCAGACCGAGGACGTCGTGCTCACGCACGGCGACACCGACCAGCCCGAGCTTCCGTGCAGCAGCTGGGTAACTGCCACCCCGCCCCCCGCGAGCGAGACGTACTGTGACAGCCACGACCCTGAGGACGGCGCTGCGAGCGTGGGAATCAACTGCCCGCGGGCGGGAATGCGCACGGTCGTGGCCACCGGTCTTCCGCCGTCGGCCACTTGAGTGACGCTCCCGGTGATGGGGTGGGAGGTGGTGTTGCTCAGCAAGAGCGAGCCCGGCGCCACGCCGGAGCCGACGGACTGGCCGGCGCAATACCAGGCCGAGGACTCGGCGTTGGGCGCGCTGACCAGCGCGCCCGGGTCTGCGACCGCACCTGCTCCCGCTCCTTGCGGCGACGAGCCCCGCGTCGCCACGACGACGGAGACCACAGTGATGGCGATCACTACCACGGCCAGGACGGGCCAGCGCGGCCCCGAGCGGTGCTGAGCCGGCGTCATGAGCGTCCCTCGGCGATGTGCATCGCCACGGCTCGCGAGCGGCGGTGCGGCAAACCGAGGATGGCGGCGGCCAACAGCACCCACACCAACAACTCCACCAGGACGGCCAGCGGTACGTATGGGAACGACGAGAACGACAGAGACGCGTGCCCGGCCCTCGTCGAGTACTGCGCCGCCCACCCGAACGCCGGTCGCGGCGACACTGTGCGATCGTCGAGGGTGAGAGGAAAGCTGCCTCTCGGCGCGTATCCGGCGTAGACGGTCCCAGTCCCCACGGGCCCGTGAGCGGGCGTCCCGCGTGTCAACGGCGAGAGTGCCGGTCGCCACCCGGCGACGTCGGATTGCTGGGGATAGGAGGGGTCGGTCCCATCTGGGAGTGCCGCCCGGCGTTGCGCCGTCACCGGCACGTACTCACCGTTCGCGTAGACCTGTACGCCGACCTCGCCGGGCAACGCTTGCAGGTCGCCCTGATCCAGCAAGTCCTGCTGCAGACCTGCCGGGGGAGGGACGCTGACGGACGGCGTCTGCGTCCCCACGGCGGACGGCGCGAGCCCGTCGACCACGACCACGTACTGCACACCCGCCGGCGCGAGCAAGCGGCCCAGGTGCACCGTGCCGCTCGAGACGGCCAGCCGGACGGCGTCGGCGACCTGCAAGGCCGCCCCGGCACCGGCCGGGGTCAGGACCTGGGTCGTATCGGGCAGTGCCTCGGGGGTCAGCGCAAAGGCGAGGCCCGGCTCGACCGACCATCCCCCCACGGGCAGGGCGCGCGGGTTGCCCAGCCAGAGGACTCGTGAGACCGCGGTCGACTGGGGATGGGCGAGAAAAGCGAGGGGCTGCTCCATTCCGCTCGAAGGCATGTCCCAGCGGCCGCCGACGGCGCTCGCTGCGACGGGGACCAGCCCTATCCCCGCGCAGAGCAGCGCGGCCCCGCTCGCGAGCTGGCGCCAGCCGAACTCGCGGCCCGAGAGGTCGTGTTCGAAGGCGGAGATGCCGAGTCCGATGCACGCCGCTACGGCGAGTGCGGCCGGCGCCAACACAACCGGCCCCGAGGGTGCGAACTGCCCCATGTCACCCCGGTACGCCACCAAGGCCAGGCCCCAGGACGCGCACGCCATCACCCAGAGTCGGGCCGCCCAGATCAGCCGCAGCCCGCGGCCGATCGCCAGTGGCAGCAGAGCCGCAGCGACCAGGAGCCATCCGACCGGGGAACGTGCGGCTGGGCCGATCGCGAAACGGATCACTTCGCCCCAGCCGGGGGCGGTCGCGGGCGTGCCCGGGAGGCCGAAGATCGAGAGCGAAGCCCGCCCCGCCGTTGCCGTACCGACGACCCACGGTGCGGCGAGCACCAGCGCCACCACGAGCGCCCCGACCGCGACGACGAGAACACGACCGCTTCCCTGCCGCGCTCCGACCAGGACCGAACCGACTGTCCACGCCAGCGCGGTGACAAGCACCAGCGGGAGGATCGCGGGGGCGAAGCCAGCCGTGAAGGCGATGATCGCTCCCAGCACGACGATCTGCCCCAACCGATGGTTCCGCCACTTCGTGCCCGGATCGATCGCGAACGGCGGGACCGCTGCGGCCCGGGCCAGGTGGAGCGCGAGAAACGGGAACGCCGCATACGCCACGAGGCCGTCCCACCGTCCCGTCGCGAGGTCGCCGTAGGGCAAAGCAAGGCCGAGGTAGCAGATGATCGCCACCACGCGCGCCCGGGGCGAGACGATCGGGCGCATGAAGCGCGACACACCGATGGCACCCACCGGAATGCAGCCGATAAGGAGCACATGCTGGAGGGTGCCCATGGCACCGATCAAGGCGGTGCCGGTGATCCCGAGAACGCCAAAGGCGGGGGCGGCGGGCGCCGTCGTGCCGACGCCCGTCGACTGCCATCCCGAGAAGAAGTGGTGCCAGGCGGCCGACCACGACGGCAACGCTGCCAGTTGGCCGACCAGGGGCAGTGTCCCGAAGAAGAGATCCCGCGTTCCCAGCGCGATGACGAGCAACGCGAGGACGACGGCGACGAATCGCTGGCGCCCGGTGCTGAGCGGTGCCACGCGCACCTTGCGGCCGAACCGGTCCCGCCCCGAGCGGCGGCCGAGGTCGTCCAGTTCGTCGAAGGATGAGTCCTCGCTGAAGGCCAACCCGACACTGCCCGTCAGCTGGGCCACATCCGCGCGAGCCGGGTCGCGTGCGGGTCCCGCAGGGGATCCGGTCACGGCATTGGCCGCTTCGAGCCCCTGGTGGGAGAGGCGGTTCAGGTAACGGGACAACCGCGCGCTCCCACCCAGCTGGAGGCGCCGGACTTCTGAATCGGGAAAGAGGCGGTGCGCGGCCAGCTCGCGCCGCAGTGACCTGATCTCGGTGCGACGTCTGGCGTTCCAGGCCCACGCTGCAAAGACCGCGCGAGCCCGTGCGAAGTCGCGCGCCAACAGCGCTACCACGATCTCTCCGAAGGCAAGAACAGCCGCCTGGGGCAAAACCCTGATGCGGTGAAACCTCGTGTAGCACTTGAGCACGGTGCGAAGCTCGTGGCGCCTTTGCAGCATCTGCAACGTGACGTGATGGCGCCCGTCTTCGGGCCCATGCGCGAACAACGGCTGCAGGCCGCCTGCGACTGCCTCCCGGTGGCGCACACGGGCGTCGGGGGCCACGACCACCCTCGAGCCCGCGACCTGGCACCGCCACGAAAGATCGAGGTCCTCGCCGAAGGCGACGATGCCGGCGTCGAACCCATTGAGCTCTCGCCACAGGTCCGCGCGCACCAACATGCAGCCGCCCGGGGCGACGAACACGTCACGGACGCCGTCGTGTTGCCCGTGGTCGACCTCACCCTCGACGACGCGGTCGACCACAGCCCCGGTCTTGTCGCACCCCATGCCGACGTGCAGCAGGACCCTCGGGTCGTCCCAGTTCACGAACTTCGGCGAAACGACCCCCGCATTCGAGCGGAAGGACTCCGCGACCATGACGTGAACCACCGAAGGGTCCAGGGCGACGTCGTCGTGACAGAGCAGGAAGAAAGCCGCCCCCTCCACCATCCCGAGCGCCTGGTTGGCGGCCTCCCCGTATCCAGGGCGGCCCGCGAGGTGCCGCACGAACGCGTCGGGCAGCACCCGGCCGACTCGTTCGACGACCTCGCCCTCCTCATCGCCGGTCGACAGCACCAGCACCGAGAGCTCCTCGTAGTCCTGGGTCGCCAGGGAGACGAGCGCATCCTCGAACCACGGCCCCGGCTCGGCCGTGACCACCACGGCGACCACGGCCGGCACTTGGGGGTCCATAAGCCCGATGAGGCTATCCGTTCCGCTATCTGCCACTCCGGTGCAGAATTCCCTCCCGGGTGCTTGCTACTGTTTAACAGATGTGATACTCTTGTTGGCGAACCGAGTTTGGCCGGGCGGCCGGACTCGCAGGTCAACTGACCGACACCGATGGACCAGGAGGATCCATGCCTGATGTGACTCCCAACATGAACGCCCTGCCGAGGGGCCTGACGGACGCGGTCCGAGACGCGGCGTACGTCGCCGTTGGCCTGGGCGTGCTCGGCTACCAGCGCGTGCAGGTCCACCGGGTCGAGCTGCAAAACAAGATGAACCGCGACTACGACTGGGAGCAACGCTTGGGCGAGGTGCGCCAGGGTGTGGCCAAAGGGTGGCAACAGATCGACGAGATGGCCGAGTCGGCCTCGCAGTTCGTCGAGACGACGCTGCAGCCGCTCGAAGAGCACCTCCCGGCCTCGGTCACTCAGCTGACCGCCAGGGCTCGCGAACACGCGCGCGATGTCCGCACCCAGATCCGCCAGCGCGTCAACGACTAAGTAGAACTTCTCCCGTCACCCCGACGACGCTCGCCGTCAGTCCGCCTCCCACGAGGACAGGACGTCGGTGAGCGTCGTCGCGAGCGGGATGTTGGGCTTCCATCCCGTGACCGAACGGAGCCGGCCCGCCTCGCCTCGAAGAACGGGCACGTCGACAGGGCGAACCAGCTCAGGGTCCGTCTCGAGCGTAAGCCGCGCGCCTGCAAGCCTCAGGAGCTCGGCCGCGACCTCGGACATGGCGACGTCGTGCCCCGAACACACGTTGTAGACCGTCCCGCGCTCCCCCATCTCAATGAGGAGGCGGTAGGCGACGACGACGTCACGGACGTCGGTGAAGTCCCGTCGAGTCGTGAGGTTGCCCACCGGTAGGGAGCGAGCTCCCGCTCGAGACGCCTCAACGATCCGTTTGGCCATGGCCGGCACGAAGAAGTTGGGCGACTGACCGGGCCCGATGTGGTTGAACGGGCGCACCACGACGACCGGCTGGCCGTAGCCCCGCCAGGCCTGGAGTGCCACGGCTTCGGCCGCGAGCTTGCTGGCCGCATACGGGCTCGCCGGCGCGGTCGGGGCCTCCTCGGTCAGCGGCAGCTGCTCGGGTGAGACGATGCCGTAGACCTCGGCGGAGCTGACGACCAGAACCCGCGGTCCCGATGCGACCTGCCGGGCCGCCGCCAGCACCTCGGCCGTGCCCAGCACGTTGACGCGGAGCACCTGGCTCGGGTCGTCCCAGCTCTCGCCGACGTGCGGCATGGCCGCCAAGTGGTAGACGGCGTCCGGCCCGATGGCGGAGACCACCCGACGCACGGCGGCGCCGTCGGCCACGTCCGTCTCGAGGTCGATGATCGCGACCTCGTCCCCGCAGTCTTTGAGGTGCGCGGCCAACCACTGTCCCACGAAGCCTTTCCCCCCGGTGATGAGCGCGCGCACACGGCGAACCCTACTGCCAGCCCGCCAGGGCGACCCGATAAGCGAAGAGGTGTTGCTCCACGCTCTTCTCCCAGGTCCGCTCACGGGCCACCCCGATGCCCCGCTCACGGCGCGGGCTGTCGCGGCCCTGCTCCAGCGCCGTGATCAGAGCCTCCGCAAGCGCGGTCACGCTCCCTGGTTCCACCAAAATTGCTGCGCCTCGGGCCACTTCTTCCATGGCCGTTCCCCGGGTCGTCACAACGGGTGCACCACACGCGAGCGCTTCGAGCGCGGGCAGGCCGAAGCCTTCTTCCAAGGCCGGGTAGGCCACTACCGCGGCACGCCGGAGCAAGGCCGGCACCGCGCGGTCGGGCAGGTAGCCCGTACGGACGATGCGCGCCGAATGGCGGGCCGTGGCGAGCGCACGCTCGGTCTCTGCCATTCCCCATCCCGGCTGGCCGCCCAGCACCAGCATCGCCTCTTGGTGGCGTTGCGCGACCGCATCGAACGCGTCGATCAGCGGCACCAGGCCCTTCCGAGGTTCGAGCGTCCCGATGAACACGATCAGGGGCCGGTCGTCGGGCACACCAAACCCGCGGAGCAACTCTCGGTCCGCGCCCGCGGCGGGCTCCGCCGGGGAGAAGTGGGCGAGGTCGACGCCGTGCGGTGCCACGACGACAGGGGCGCGCACGTCAACCCACTGGCGCAATCGATCGGCGGTGACCTGGCTCACGCAGATCAACACGCCCGCATGGATCGCCGCCCGGCGGATCGCGCGGCGAAAGAAGATTGCCTTGGACCGGACGTGCCATTCAGGGTGGTCGAAGAACGTGCAGTCGTGGATTGTCACCGCACACGGCACAGGGGACCGAGCTGGCATGGTGTAGTGCGGCCCGTGGTGGACACGCACCCCGAGCGAACGCAGGAGCGTCGGGAAGCCCAGCTGTTCGAAGACGAGCCGGCCCGGACGGGAAGCGCCGACCACCGGCCGAACGGTCGCGGTGGTGTCGTTGAGCGCCTTCCATCGGTCCTCGTCGTCGCGTCGAGTGAGCAGGGTCAGTGCCACGTCTGCGGACGAGGCGAGGCCTCGACCTAGCGCAAGGGTGTAGTGGCCCGCTCCTCCCGGTCGCGCGGGCACGGCTGACACGTCGAGCGAAAGCGCGAGCCGTTCGGTCACGGCGGGTTCTTCCACAATTCGACGAGCTCGCGCGCGGCGGCGCGCCAGGTCCGGCTGCGGGCGTATGCGTTCCCCCGGGCCTCGAGCTCAGCCCGCACCTGCTCGTCGATGAGAACGTCGGCAATCCCGCGGGCGATGTCTTCGACGTCCAGCGGGTCGACCAGCCGCGCCGGTGCGGGCTCGGGGTCCCCGAGGTCGCGCACGCTCGGCACTTCGTGGGCCACCACCGTGGGAGTGCCCGCCCGCATGGCCTCGAGCGGCGGCAGGCCGTATCCCTCCGTCAACGGCACGTACGCGAACGCGCGAGCACGGCGGTACAGCCCGGCCAGGGCAGAATCCCCTACCGCCCCCGCGAAGACGACGCCCTGGGGCGAACGCTGTCCGGCCGGCCCGGAACCCCAACCCGCTGGGCCGACGACCACCAGAGGCCACGGTCGCGGAAGCGACAGACGCGCCAGGGTGTACGCGCGGACCAACCGGTCCAGGTTCTTGCGCGGCTCGAGCGTGCCGACGGTGAGCAGGAACTCCCCCGCCACGCCGGAGCGAGCGAGAACCGCGTCGGCCGCGGCCGGATCGGGTTCGCCGAGGTGGTCCGATCCGCCGTGGACGACGGTGACCCGTTGCTCGTCGAGGCCCTCCGCGGTCAAGGCGGAAGCCACGAGACGGGACGGGACGACGAGCGCGGCTCCGCCGTCGCAGGCGCGTCGCAACGCGGCCTCGTGCCAACGCCGGCCCCGTGCGGTCGTGGAGCCGGGGTACCGACGCCAGGCCAGGTCGTGCACAGTCACGATCAGCCTGCTCCGGTGGGAACGCCGCAGCATCGGCGCGGCGAGGGAGACCGAGTGCACCACGTCGAACCCGTCTGGGGCGTGGACCAACTGGTGGTCCCAGGCGCGGGTCAGCAGTGGGCCGGGGAGACGCGACGTGATCACCGGCCGCCGGAATCCCGCCAGCACATCGGGACCTCGGGGGCGACTGGCGAACAGCGTGACGTCGGTCGGGGTGCCGTCGGACGCGCACTGGTCCAGCCCTTGCAGCAGCCCCCTGGCGTGCACGCCGATGCCTCCCGGGACAGAACGTCGCAGCTGTTCGACGGCCATCAGCACCTTCGGGCCCGACGACTCAGTCACCGGTGCCCCGCGCCAGGTCCCTGTAGAGCATCTCGAGGCCGTCCGCGCAATCTTCCCACGAGAACGCCTCGGCGCGGCGGACACCCGCTGCGACGAGCCGGGCGCGCAAGTCCTGATCGGTGAGGCAACGCTCGAGCGCCCCGGTTAGTCCGTCGTGGTCTGCCGGATCGACGAGGAGCGCCCCGTCCCCGAGCACCTCGGGCAGCGACCCTGCACGCGTTGCCACCACCGGCACACCGGCGCGCATGGCCTGCAAGGGCGGAAAGCCGAATCCCTCGTAGAGCGACGGGTAGGCGAGAATGTCGGCCCGGGCGATCAGCCCTCCCAGGTCTCCCTCCTGGACCCATCCTGTCCGCACCACCCTGTCCCGAACCGGCGAGCGGAGAATGCTGTCGGCGAGTTTCCGTTCGCCCCAGCCGGCGGGACCGGCGAGCACGAGCGCGACATCGTCGTGACGCGCCGCGACCTCACTGAACGCGCGCACGAGCCCAGGCAGGTCCTTGCGGGGCTCGGCGGTTCCCACCGCCAGGCAGTACCGGGTCGCCCCGGGCGGCAGCAACCGGTCGAGCAAGCCGGACACGGTGGCGTCGTCCACGGTGGGCAGCTCTGGGATGCCCGGATACACCACGCGCACCCGGTCGAGGCCGACGCCGAAGGCCTCGCTGACCTCCCCGGCGACGAAGGCCGAGTCGGTGTGGACCCAGGCACCCCGGCGAAGGGCGCGGCGGATGAGGCCAGGGTATGCCAACGTCGCGTCGTCGCACATCTCGGGGTGGTGCAGCGGTGTGAGGTCGTGGATCGACATGACGGTCTTGGCGCGTCGGGTCGGCGGAACGACGAAGTTCGTGCCATGCACGACATCTGCTGGTCCGACGAACCACTCGAGGGGGGGAACCGCTCCGTGCGCCCACGCCGCATGGAGGGGACGCGCCGGCATGGGCCGCTGGCGCGACGAGACTCCCGCCGGCAAAAGAGGCTCGACGTCGCGTCGCCGCCGCCAGCTGACTGTGTACGCGCTCACCGAAAGACCGGGGCGCGCCGCCAACGCCGCCAGTGCACCCTGACAGAACACACCGACGCCGGTGCGCTGACCGAGCAGCGGCGTCGCGTCGAGCGCAACCCGCAGGCGCGTCACACCGGCGCGCGCGAAGGTGTCCACGCTGCTCAGGTCGTGATCGCCCCGTCGACGGAGAGGATGGCGCCGGTCACGTATCCCGCCTCGCTCGAACCCAGGTAGGCGAATGCCCCCGCGATCTCATGGGGGTAGGCGAACCCGATCGGCGTCATGAGGCGCTGAATCAGTTTCCAATCGGCATCCTCGGGTGGACCGAAGTTGTGGATGATGGGGGTGTCGACTCCTCCGGGCGCGACTCCGTTGACCCGCACGCCCCGAGCCATGTACTCCACCGCCAATGCCTTGGTCAGCATCTTGACCCCGCCCTTCGACGCACAGTAGGCGGCCGAGTACGGCTGGCCGATGATGCCGGCCGTGGACACCGTGTTCACGATGGATCCGCCGCGCTCGAGCATGCCGGGCAACACCGCACGACACATCAGGAACGTGCCGGTCAGGTTGACCGCGATGATCTTGTCCCAGCCGGGGAGCGACTGCTCGAGTGTGTGGGCGAACCCACCGATCCCTGCGATGTTGCACAAGTTGTCGATGGGCCCGAGCCCGTCGATGACACGGGCGACCGCGGTGGCGACCGCATCCTCGTCGGTGACGTCGCAGCGCACGGCGACGGCGGTCCCGCCGACGTCGGAGGATTCCTTCTTGATCTCCTCGGCCACCGCGGCCACCGCCTCCTCGGTGACGTCGAGGCAGGCGACGGCCGCACTCTCGGCGGCGAGGCGGCGCGCGGTGGCCCGCCCGATTCCCGACCCCGCCCCCGTGACCACCGCAACGCGTCCGGCATACCGTGCCGGCGAGATCACTTCGGGGGCGGTGCCCCGGCTCGGGTCGGACTCCCCGACTCTGGTGGTGGGGCTCATGCGCGCTCCTTCTCGTCGGTCCCTCCGATGTGGCCACTGCCTAGCACCCCTGCTCCGCGGCGACGCTCCTCAGCCCGGTGCGAGACCCGTTCGGCAGCCCCTCGTGCGGCCAATGCGGCGACGGCGATCGGATCGACCTTCATCATGGGGGTCAGCGGCAGCTCGGCCACGAGCACCAGAGCATCGGGCGACTTGTAGTCGGCTAGGCGCTGGGCGCAGTGCTCCCGCAGCGCACGGAGGTCTGGGACGTCGTCGCCCTGCGGCACCACAACAGCCACGCCGATCTCGCCGAGGACCTCGTCGGGCACGCCCGTGACGGCGGCCCGGGCGACGGCCGGGTGCGAGATCAGCACCTCTTCGACCTCGGCCGGGTAGACGTTGTAGCCGCCCCGTATGTAGCGCTCGTGGGCGCGTCCGCACAGCTCGAGGTTCCCTTCCGGCGTGAGGCGCCCGAAGTCGCCGGTCGTCAGCCAGCCATCGGGCGAGAGC
>JBPYFR010000277.1:0-2566 GCA_051985685.1 Acidimicrobiales bacterium | reverse complement strand
CAACGTCGAAGTCGGCCGGCAGATCGAGCACGTCGCTCAGCGCATGCAGCGGCCGCACATCCTGAGGGCGAGCGTACCGAGACACCTCTCTTACCGTGTCGTGGTTCGAGAGGACCCACGTGGGCGGGGCCCCGACGACATCGTGCGCACTGAGCGACGTGACGATCGACGCCCGCATCTCGTCAGCCTGCCAGGGGGCGAGCAGGAAATCGAAGTTGAACGCGGTGTGCAGTTCGTCGCTGCGCAGGTATAGGGCCAGGCGTTCGGCGTTGTGCACCCACGCCTCGGCCACGAAGACCCGCGGATCGTCGTACTCGTCGGCCAAGCTCCGCCACTTGCGGTAGATCTCATGGACGCCGTCGCGATCCCAGTGCGGATGATCGACGGGCTCGGGGGTGGGCGGCGGCCACACGATCGAGCCGATATCCGGGAGGCCTTCGGCCTTAACCAAGCCGTGAGCGACATCGATGCGGAAGCCGTCGACCCCTCGCTCAAACCAAAAATGCATCGTTTCCTCGAAGTCGGCCTGCACGGTCCGCTCGTTCCAGTCGAGGTCGGGCTGCTCGGGACTGAACAGGTGCAGGTACCACTGCCCGGGGCGTCCGTCAGTCTCGGTCACTCGGGTCCAAGCTGGCCCGCCGAACCTGCTGACCCAGTCGTTGGGGGGCTCGTCGCCAGTCGGGCCTCGGCCGTCGCGGAAGATGAAGCGGGCCCGGGCAGATGACCCGGGGGGAGCAACAAGCGCCTGCTGAAACCACCGGTGCTGGTCGGAGACGTGGTTCGGCACGAGATCCAGCAACACCCGGATGCCCAGACGGTGCGCCTCGGCGATCATCGTCTCTGCGTCAGACAGAGTGCCGAACACGGGCTCGACGGCACGGAAGTCGGAGACGTCGTAGCCCGCATCCTTCATCGGGGACGGATACCACGGGTTGATCCAGACGGCGTCCACGCCGAGACTGGCCAGGTAAGGGAGCCGCGAACGCAACCCCGCGATGTCGCCAATGCCGTCGCCGTCGCCGTCGGCGAAGCTGCGAATGTAGACCTGGTAAACGACCGCGCTGCGCCACCACGGGCCTTCCGCGCCGCGGGTGCTCAACTCCGCCTGCACCGAAGCGTCGGTCATGCCGCTGCCTTCACCTGCCTAAGTGGTCGGCAAGACCGCGATCTCGGATGTCAGGGGGAGAACCGCGGACGACGGTCCGGCGTGAAGCTGGAACACGCCGGCTTCGCGCTCCCACCGGCCGGCGTCCACGTTCCAGTGCGAGAGCGCCCGGGGCTTGACGACGACGGTCGCGGTCACGTGTTCGCCCGCGTCCGCCTCGATAGCCGTGAACCCGACGAGCCATCGAACCGGCCGCTCGAGCGCGCTTCCCGCATGGCTCGCATACAGCTGGACTACCTCCTTGCTACGCCGAGGACCCTCGTTTCGAAGCTCGATGGTAACTCGAAGGTCTGTGTTCGGCGCCGCATGTTCGGGCGAATGGATCGAAACGTACTGCCAGCTGGAGTATCCGAGGCCGTGGCCAAAGGGATACCTGGGTGACCGGCCGTCGCGATCGTACGCGCGGTACCCGATGAACAGACCCTCGTCGTAGGCAAGCACCCCGTCACGCGGCCGGACGGAGGGTAGAGCGCGCTCGGACTGAGGCCACGTCATCGGAAGGCGTCCCCCGGGCTCGGTTCGCCCGAGCAGGACATCAGCCAGCGCGTTTCCGAACTCCTGACCCGGGAACCACACGAGCAGAACCGCGGCCACGTCCTCGGCCCAGGGCATCAGCACGGGCGCGCCGGCGTTCACCACGACGACCGTCGCGGGGTTCACCTCGGCAACTCGCCGGACGAGCTCGTCCTGGCGGCCGGGCAACGACAGGGAGCTGCGATCGAAGCCCTCGCTCTCGACCTCCGCGGCCGTCCCCACGACGACTACCGCGACGTCCGCTTCCCGGGCCAGAGCAATCGACCGTTCGAGCTCCTCGTCGTCGGTGCCGTGAGGTGGCTGGAGTCCGAGCTGGAAGCTCACACCGGACCCGCCTCCCGCGGCCGCCGCAGATCCCGCGATATGAGAGAGCACGACCTCTGACTCTTCACCGCTGCCCAGGTGCAGCACATGGCACGCCTGCGGGGGCACCATCAGCCCCGCCACCACGTCGGCGCCCGCTGGAAGCTTCAGCTCATCGTCGAACACCGTCTTGCCGCCGACCGACAGCCGAAACCGTCCGATCCCGGAGGCGGCGATCGTGTACGCGCCAGAGTCGGTCGCCCGAATCACCGTGTGCACGTCGATACGCTCGACCGGGACCGAGTACGCGAAGGCGTCAAGCCAGGTGAATGCGCAGCCGGGCCGACGCTCGCTCCCGAGCACGGTTCCGTCCTCGGCCACGAAGCGCACTTCGACACCCTCGGCGCCATCAGATCGCCGAACCCACGGGGGGCCGGCCTCGGGGATGCGGTCGCTGGCGCGCACACCAACGCGGTAGCCCACCTCGACCGCCGGCCCGAGCGCCGCTCGCAGACCCTGGAGCGGCGAGACGGCGTACGCCGGGAACACCGTCGCGCTCCCGCC
>JBPYFR010000276.1:0-5232 GCA_051985685.1 Acidimicrobiales bacterium | reverse complement strand
CGAGCACCCTGTCCGTGTACTCGATGGCCAGGTCGTCCATCGCCTGCACCAACAGCGCCTCCTTGGAGCCGAAGTGGTACCCGATCGACGCCAGGTTCGTCCCCGACTCCGCGACGAGATCCCGGGCGGTGGTCTTGGCGTAGCCGCGCGTGACGAGGCATCGCCGTGCCGCCGCCAAGAGCTCGTCTTTGTGTCCCATTCTCACCCTCTATACAAACGTCTTATACAAGCGTATACTCCGCGCAGCATGGACGCTGCGCTCCCTCCTGGTCCCCGCTGGCCCGCTGCCCTGCAGGCCACCTCCATCGTGCAGCTGCCCCGTATCCTTGACTACTGCCAGAAGCGATATGGCGACCGGTTCACCGTGCGGCTCGGGAAATTCGGCACGTTCGTGTACCTGGTCGATCCCGAGGACATCAAGTCGGTGTTCCGTGGCGACGATGCCGTCTTTCACGCCGGGGAAGCCAACGCACCCTTCCTCGCCCCGGTACTCGGGCCTTCCTCGGTGCTCGTCACCGACGACGACGTGCATCTGCGCCAACGCCGACGGCTGAGCGGGCCGTTCCACGGCGGATCGATCGCCAAGCTGGTGCCGCTCATGACGGAGGTCGTCAGCAAAGACGTCGACACCTGGCCTATCGGCCGGGAGTTCCGGCTCCTGCCGCATACGCGTCGCATCACCATCGACGTGATCTTGCGCGCCGTCATCGGGGTGAAGGAGGACGACACCCGTCGCCTCGTTCAGCTGCGCTCGGCGCTGGCGGCGCTCGTGGATCTCAGCCCCGTCAAGCTGGCGCCGTTCATCTTTCCCGCTCTCGCCGGCATTTGGCCGTGGTCGCGCTACAGGGTTGTCCAGGACACGGCGGACGAGCTGCTCCGAGCCGAGATCGACCGGTGTCGGGCCGACCCCGAGCTTGCATCCAGACCCGACGTGCTGGCCATGCTCGTCCGCCACCGCGAAGACGACGGCACGGCGATGACCACCGACGAGATCCGCGACCAACTCGCCACCCTGCTCCTGGCCGGACACGAGACGACCGCGACCGGCCTGGCTTGGACCTTCGAGCGGATGGTGCGCCACCCAGCGATCCTGGCTGAAGCGACCCGGGCGGCGTCCGAGGGTGACGACGAGTTCCTCGACGCCGTGGTCACCGAGAGTCTGCGGGTCCGTCCGGTCGTGCCTGACATCACCCGCCGGTTGGTTACCGACGTGACCATCGGCGAAGGCGACCACCAGCTGCAGCTGCCGGCCGGCACCTTCGTCGACCCCGCGATCTACCTGGTGATGCGGTCACCCAAGCACTACGCCGACCCATTGGAGTTCCGACCCCAGCGCTTTGTCGGCCGGCGCCCCGATCCGAACGTATGGCTCCCGTTCGGCGGGGGGACGCGCCGCTGCCTCGGTGCGGCCTTCGCCCTCACCGAGATGCGCGTCGTGCTCTCAGAAGTCCTGACTCGGGTGGAGCTCGCAACGACCACCAAGCGCTCGGAGCGCACCCGGGTGCGTCACGTCACTCTGACGCCGCATCGCGGTGCGGTCGTGACGGTCCGTCGACGCCGTGCGCCGGTCGCGGGCTCTCCGTCGATGGAGTTGCCGGTCGCAGCCAAGAGCTGAACCGAGTCACCGAACCGAAGATCGAATTCTCTGAGTCGTCACCACCCCTCCGAGGCTCGAGGCGCGTAGGCTCGTCAGCGGCGGTGATCTGCGTACCCGCGGGCGGCCTCAGCGGGTCGAGGAGGCAGGTGAGGCTCCGCAGACGCGATTCAGGTGCCGTACGGGCGGGTGAGGACCTCCATGTTGTGACCAGATGGGTCATCGAAGTAGAAGCCACGCCCATGCCTGTTGATCACACCCTCCTGGGTGTGGCCCGGATCCGCCCAGTACCTCAGCCCGCGTTCGGTGACGCGGGCGAAGATGGCGTCGAACTCGTCCTCGGTGACGAGGAAGGCGTAGTGGCTCGGCTCGAACGGGGCGGCACGGTCTGAGTAGTCCAGGCTGACTCCGTTCGCCGTCTCGATGCAGAGGAACGGTCCGAACGGAGTCGGTGGGCTCAGTCCGAGGATCTCGGCCAAGAATCGTGCCGATGCTTCCTTGTCCCGAGCTGGGATGATCGTGTGGTTGAGCTGGACTGCCATCGCGTTCTCCGTCGTCGCTCGCGTACCAGTATCCGCCCATCGGTGAGGGATTGCCAATAGGAGGGGCGGTTCACCGACGTGGCTGCGCAGACGTTCACTCGTCGTTCGTCGGTGTCCAGAGAACCAGTGGTGCTCGTCGCGTCGCAGTATCCCGCTCTCCGGTTGCCACCAAGTTCAGCGCATCGCGCGCCGTCCGTCGGCCCGGACCATCCGCCCACCCGCCTGCTATTTTTCCGGCGAGCTCGTGGACGGAGGAGATGCGCACACGATTCAGCTACCTGTTGTTCGCCGCGTTGCCTGTGCTCACTCTCCTCTCGGTCACGGCAACGACAGGCGTGCACCCGTCGGGAGCGTCGGAACGGGACGCCTCGCCTGAGAGGTCGTCGTGCACCGCCGCCGCCCGGGAGGGAGGCTGGCGCGATTATCGCAACGGCCCCGCCAACACCGGACTGAACGCGTCGGACAGCGAAGTGGACACCGCGTCTGTCGGTGGCCTCACCTCGCGTTGGGAAAAGGACGGCCTCGTCGGGGTCACTGGTACCCCGGTCGTCGCCCGTGGCGTCGTCTACTTCGGCGATTGGACCGGCACCGTCTGGGCGCTCAAGCTGTCGAGTGGCGCCGTGCTCTGGAGCACCAAGGTAGGGACGAGCGTCATCGGGTCCCCCGCACTCGCCGGCACCGGGCTCTACGTCGGTGCGGGGTCCACCCTCTACCGGCTGAATGCGTCCAACGGCGAGGTGATCTGGAAAGCCACCACAAACCCCAATCCCTTCTCGCAGATCAATGCCTCACCGATCGTCGTCGGTGCTCGCGTCATCCTCGGCACGGCGCAGTTCGAGGAGGTGGTCGGCAAGCCACCCGAGACCTTCCAAGGCTCGATCGGAGCCTGGGACGCTCGCTCGGGCCGACCGTTGTGGAACTTCGTGACCACGCCCAACGACGCGAGCAGCGGCGCGGGCGAGGGAATCTGGTCGACCGCGGCCGTCGATGCCCGGCTGGGACTGCTCTATGTCGGAACCGGGCAGAACATCTCCCAGCCGACCGGTCCGCGGGCCGACTCCTTACTTGCCATCCGCATATCCGACGGAACGCTGGCGTGGTGGTCGCAGTTCACGAAGCCCGACGTGTTCGGCTACGGCAATTACGTCGGGAAGGACGCTGACGTCGGCACCTCACCGAACTTGTGGTCATGCGGAGGCCGAACGATGGTCGGGGTCGGGCAGAAGAACGGCGTCTACCACGCCCTCGACGCCAAGTCAGGCAAGGACGTGTGGAACACCACGCTCACCCCGGGCAGCACCTTCGGGGGAGCCCTCGGCTCGGCGGCGTTCATCGACGGGCGCCTCATCGTCACCTCCAACATCGGCGATCCTGCGTCGAACGCCACGACCAACCAGTCCAAGGTGTTCGCCCTCGACCCCGGCACCGGCAAGGTCCTCTGGTTTCGCGGCCTCGCCGGCAACGTCTTCGGCCCCGTGACCGGCGTGAGGGAGCTCGCGTTCGTCGGCACCGACGCGGGCCGCTACTACGCGCTGAGCACGGCGAAAGGCACCCAAGAGTGGACGTACACACCGCCGGCCAAGGTGGGGGGAGGAGCGTCGATCGTCGCTGGCAATGTCATCTGGGGCTATGGCTTCACTCTCTTCAAGGGTCCGGGCCCGGGCGGCATCGTGTGCTTCTCAGTCACCGGCGCCGGGCGCGTGCAACAAGAGCGCGGGGGCATGGTGCCCACGACCTTGCCCAGCACCACCCCGTCGTGAAGCGGTGGTGCAGCCTCCTGGCCGCGGTGGTCGTCGCCCTGGCCTGCTGTCTCGGCTGGGCCGAGGTCTTCCCATCGGAGGCGGGGGAATCGCCCGCCGGTGCGCAGGTCGCCCAGGGCTCTTTCCCGGTGACCCCCTCCCCGGGGTGCCGGGCGCACCAAGCGGTGGCGCCGGGAGTCAGCACCGACAACATGGTGTCGGGCGGCCGCGCCCGGGTGTATCAGCTCGACGTCCCGGCTGACTACACCGGCACGCGGCCGTACGCGCTCGTCCTGGGGCTCCATCCGCTCTCGGTCCCCTACACCTACATGCCCTTGATCGTCCGTTTCGCGGCGAATGCACCGAGGTACCGCTTCATCGGGGTCGCCCCCTCGGGCCTGTTCTCCTCCGCCACCCCGTACTGGGACGCCGCCCCGACGAAGCAGAACTACGACCTCGACTTCCTCACGACGCTGATCGACCGCCTCGAGTCGATGCTGTGCATCAACACCTCGGCGGTCTTCTCGACCGGCATCTCAAACGGGGCGCAGATGTCGTCACTGCTGGGCTGCCGACTGGCGGGCAAGGTCGCCGCCATCGCTCCGGTGGAAGGCGAGGAGTACCTCACGCCGTGCCCGGGCAAGCCCGAACCCATCCTGGCCTTCCACGGCACTGCCGATCCGGTCCTGCCGTACGACGGAGGCGGACTCAACGCGACCAAGATCGCCGACATCTACTACTTCCACGGGAACGAACCAGCGGGCCTGCCCGCCCCCATGGGCATCGACCACTCGATGCAGCTATGGGCCCGGCACAACGGGTGCCAGCCCAAGTCGAGGACGGTCCGGATCTCCTCGCAGGTCCAAAAACGCACATGGTCGGGCTGCAAGGCGGCGACCGTCCTCTACATCGTCGACGGCGGCGGCCACGGCTGGCCCGGCCAGCCCGTCGCGGCCATGGAGAGGCAATTCGGCCCCGAGACGACCCAGATCGATGCCACGAACCTCATGCTGTCCTTCTTCTTCGATCACCAACGCGGTGCCGACGAATTGCGTTCGCCGGCGTGACGTCGCACTCGTGTCGCTTGGGCTGGGCACCGCTGATCCCGGACGGCGCGCGTGCCCATGAGTGAAGGGCCGATACGGGATGAGGACCCGATCGAGGTCGTCCGCCGGTTCAGTGTTGCCTTCATTGCGGCTTGGCCCTCGGGCGATGCCTCCGGTTTGGCCAGGTTCTTCAGCGAAGACGCGACGTACCACAACGGTCCATTGGAGCCAGCCCACGGGCGGGACGCCATCATCGCCGCTCTTGCGCAGATGATGACGATGGGAGGCGAGGTCGATGTCGACATCCCGCA
>JBPYFR010000275.1:0-22030 GCA_051985685.1 Acidimicrobiales bacterium | reverse complement strand
GTTCTTTCGGTGATCCTCGTGATCGTACTGGCGTTGGTGGGATATGAGCTCAACCACCTGCGAACCGAAGTCGACCACCTGACTACTCAGTCCAATCAGTTGAGGAGCCAGGTGATGGGTATGTATCTGGAGCTGCTGAAGCTCGCCAAGTAGTAAACCGTCAGTCGATTTTCGGGCTCGGCGAGGTCCTTCGGTGAGCCTGGACGGCGTACTCGCCCCTACGTCCACGAACGAGATTGTCTGGAGGCGTCTGTGCTCACGCGTGAGCGGGCCCGTGGGTCGGGAGGGGCGTTCCAGTCAGTCCCCGTGCCCCGCGGGCCCCGGGGTATCGCACGGCTCTCGGACATGTATCGGTCGCTCGCCTCGACGGAGGGCGGCCCGAGGCCGTTCTTTCATCAGCCCTGAGAATCCTGTCCGTCGCCATGGCCATGACCATTCCCGTGGCCCGGAGGAGCCGGCGGTGTCTGGGATGACGGTGTCTGGGATGACGGTGTCTGGCTTGACGGTGTCTCTTGTGGGGCAGTGGACACGACTGGGGGCGTGGCGCCAGCGGACTCGAGTACTGCCACCGCCGCCTGGTACTCGCCAGTCGTGATGACGCCCCCGACCTGGAGGCCCTGGGCGAGCGTCATGGCTTGCTGCGCGGCATCGACACGCGCCGGGCCTGGCTGCAGCGCGGCCGTCGCGTCGAGCGCGCCGGCCAGGGCCCCGTCCCCCGGCATAGCGCCGGACGAGAGTGAGGCGGCCTCGGCCTTGAGCGCGGCGCCCACGCTGTCGACGGGTGGTGATGGCGCTGGTGCCCGCCGATGTGACGCTTTGGCTGCAGTCGAGACGTGCCCCGAGGGGGCGTGGCCACCGCTCTTGTGCGCGAGGGCATACGCGATGCTGAATCCCCCCGCGAGTGCAAGCGCGGCGATCAGTCCCGCCAGCACGCGCCTCCGGACCCGGTGGGTGCCGCGTGCGGGATAGCGGGGCATCACACCCGTCGGTCGTGCCACGGGGCGGGAGGCACCTGGCGCCGGCGGCACCATGAGCGGCTGCGTCGACCCCGGCCTGGTATTGGCTTGGGCACGCGGCGCCATTCGCTCATGCTGCGGGTCGGCCAGGGCTTTCATCATCTGGGCGGCAGACGCGTAGCGGTCCGCGGGATCGGGGGCGACCGCTCGGGCTGCGATGTCCCGCCAAGGAAGAGGGATCGCGTCCACACCGATGATCCCCGATTCGGCTCGTGTTCCGGTGACCGCCTCCACCATCACCGCACCGACGGCGTAAAGGTCCGACTGCACTGTCGCGGGTAGGCCGGATCGTCGTTCCGGTGCGAGATACGCGGGAGTTCCCATGACGACACCTGTTTGGGTCATGTCGTCCGGGATTCCGTCGACCATCGTCCGGATGTCGAAGCTCTTGGCGATGCCGAAGTCCGCGATCTTGGTGTGCCCGTCGTCGTGAAGCAGGATGTTGCTGGGCTTGATGTCGCGGTGCAGCACACCGACCCTGTGCGCGGCTTCAAGCGCGGCGAGGCAGTCCGTGACGACCAGCGCGACGCGGCCTATCGGGATCGGCCCTCGGGAGATCTCATCTCGCAAGGTCGTGCCGGGAAGCCGCTCCATGACGAGGAAGCAGGACGAGTGATCCTCGCCGTAGTCGAGGACGGCGACGATGTTCGGATGCGTCAGGCGCGCCGCCAGGCGCGCCTCCTGTTCGAACCTCTTCCGCATGCCCGGGAGGGCCTCAGTGTCAGGATGCAGGATCTTCACCGCGACCGGGCGCTCGAGCCGCTGGTCGTAGGCGTCGTACACCCGCGCCATACCGCCCTCGCCCAGGACGCGGCCGAGGTGGTAGCGCCCAGCGATCACCCTCTCGGCGGTTTGCGATTCGACCACCCCGTTGCTGTACCCGTCGGTAGGGGGCGATAGTCGTGGACTGGGCACCTGGGGTGACAAGGCTCTCATGGGACGCAACTCAGCCGACCAGAGCCGCCATCTCGCCCATCAAGGTCGCGGGATCCGAGGCCCCGGCCGCACCGAAGTCACGATAGAGCGCATGGATGTTGGCAACCAGTCGCTCCGACTCGCTCCACCCCGCGTACGGTCCTAGGTCGATGTCCCGCGCTGCCTCCAGCGGGGTCATTCCGCTCTCGAAGCGGGGTTTCGCCTCGCGCGTGAGGAACTCGAAGTAGTCCTTGAGGTCGGCGAGGGCAGCGGGAGTGGCAAGCGGGCCGTGCCCCGGTATCACAACGGTCGGTGCCAGCCCGATGATGCGATCGCAGGCGGCGATCCAATTGGCAACTGGCCCGGCCCACACGATCGGATGACCACCGTGAAAGAGGATGTCTCCCGTGAAGACAACGTCGTCGTCGGCGAGGTGCACGACGACATCACCTGCCGTGTGCGCCGGACCAACCTCAATCAGCCGCACCAGACGATCGCCGACCCTCAGATCGAGCTGACCTTCGAACGTCGTCGAGGGCAGGGTGAGGGGAATGCCCTCGAACGAGAAGGAGCCGAAAATCCGTGAGAGGTACGCTCCCGCCTGCCCAAGCGTCGGTGCGGCCTTCATCAGCTCGGCCATCACTGCGGGAGGGAGTCGCTCCATCTCCTCCGCGCAGTCGGCGGAGGCGACGATGTTCGCACCGCTGAACAGTGCGTTCCCGTAGCAATGATCGCCGTTGGCGTGCGTGTTGACCACGGTGCTGATGTTTTCGGCGGCGGCGGTCACCCGGCGCATCGCCTCGAGCATCTCGGCCGTCAGGGCCAGATCGAAAAGCGTGTCAACGAGGAGGGCAGCGTCGTCACCGACCACGAGGCCGGCGTTGGACCAACCCCACCCGCCGTCGGGCTGCAGGTAGGCCCACACCCCGTCGGCAACCTCGTGCAGCCCCTTCTCGTAGGTCACTCCACGACAGTAGCCACGGTCGCACGTCGAGCGGACCAGCACACCAGGGAACCCTGGACCCGTTGGCGCTGGCGGCCTCGGACCCGGTCCGTCCCGGCTGTTTGGTGGCCGCCTGTCCTGCCGGTCTTCGCCTTGCCAATCCGTCGCGGCCAGCATGACCGACCAGCGGCGCCAAGGGGGATCCTCACTGAAAGTACGGGAATGACGTCGTTGCGCATTGTAAACAATTGATGAATCCGTGCGAAGGTCCGGGGCGGCGGCTGCCCCAATGTGATATGTACCACGCACGTCGTTGGCTTCGAGCGGGCGTGCTCGGCCCCTCGACCGGAACGATCAGAGAGGGAGACGTCGAATGCAGGAGCGCACCCCAACTGAGGTCCTACGCCTTGTCGCAGACGAGGGGATCGAGGTCGTCGATCTCCGGTTCTGCGACCTCCCGGGGCTGATGCAGCACTTCTCGATGCCGGCGCACACCCTGACCGAGGAGATGTTCAGCGAGGGGAACGGGTTCGACGGATCATCGATCCGTGGCTTCCAGGAGATCCAAGAATCCGACATGATCCTCCTGCCGGATCCCTCGACGGCCGTCGTCGACCCCTTCCGTCAGCACAAGACGCTCAATCTGAACTGCTTCGTGCACGATCCCCTGACCATGGAGCCCTATAGCCGCGACCCACGCCATGTGGCGCAGAAAGCAGAGCAACACCTCAAGTCGACCGGGATCGCTGACACCTCGTATTTCGGGCCGGAGGCGGAATTCTTCATCTTCAACGACGTCCGCTTCTCGCAGGACCAGCACTCGGGCTTCTACCAAGTGGAGTCGATTGAGGGCATTTGGAACTCGGCGCGCGACGAGAACCCGAACCTCGGCTACAAGCCGCGCTACAAGGAGGGCTACTTTCCGGTTCCGCCGATGGACCACTTCCAGGACCTACGTTCGGAGATGATCCTGACAATGGAAAAGGCCGGCATCGAGATCGAGGTGCAGCACCACGAGGTCGGGACGGCGGGCCAGGCCGAGATCGACATGCGGTTCGACACGTTGCTGCGAATGGCCGACAAGCTCATGCTCTACAAGTACATCGTCAAGGGTGTCGCCAACCAGGCCGGCTACACCGCGACGTTCATGCCAAAGCCGCTCTTCGACGACAACGGCTCGGGCATGCACGTCCACTCGTCGCTGTGGAACGCCGGCGAACCCCTGTTCCACGAGGAAGGCGCCTACGCCGGGCTGTCGGAGATCGGGCGCTGGTACATCGGCGGCTTGATAGAGCACGCGCGGGCAATCCTGGCCTTCGCCGCGCCCACCACGAATTCCTACAAGAGGCTGGTGCCCGGGTTCGAGGCCCCTGTCAACCTCGTCTATTCACAGCGCAATCGCTCGGCGACGTGTCGCATCCCCGTTTACTCGCCCAGTCCGAAAGCGAAGCGGGTCGAGTTCCGGTGTCCCGACCCGTCGTGCAACCCGTACCTCGCGTTCTCGGCCATGCTCATGGCCGGGCTCGACGGCATCGCCCACAAGATCGAGCCGCCCCCGCCGGTCGACAAGGATCTCTTCGACCTTCCTGCCGACGTGCTGGCGAAGATCGGCCAGGTTCCGTCGTCACTCGAAGAGGCGCTCGATGCCTTGGAGGACGACAACGAATTCCTGAGGGCCGGCGGTGTCTTCACCGACGACCTGGTCGAGACCTGGGTGGACTACAAGCGCTCGCGCGAGATCGATCCGGTGCGAATCCGTCCGCACCCTTGGGAGTTCATGCTCTACTACGACATTTGAGGCCTTGGCCGGAATCCAGAGACGGAAGTGCTGGTCAGAATGTTGGGGGAAACACCAGGACGACCGATCGGCCCGAATTGATCACAAATTGGTCACGGCCTCCGCAGAATCCGCTCCGAGGACAGCTGGGCCACCTTTGTCTGCAGCCCTGGCGTCGAGCTCAGGAACGACGTGGGCGTGGGGGTTCGAGCTCTACGGCGTCGGCCTGCTTGACGAGCCCGACCACCACAACGGCGCCGTCCTTATCGGGGGGCACTATGGCGCCGTTTGCACCTCGTCCCCGAATCGACCTGTCACCCATCCCGTAGGAACAGCGAGGGCCGCGAAGTAATGGAAACCGAAGGGGTCGCCCAGCAGTGTCCCCGGCCGTGAGAGATGCCGGGTCGTTGTCCCCAACGCCTACCGGGCGACCCCCGAGGGATTGTCGACTTGAGGGAGTGTCGACTTAAGGGTGACAGCGAGTGTCACTTGACGACTCCGGTCTGGCATGAGAGACCGGGCGGACTCGACGTCAGCCAATTGGGGGTGGATCAGACGAGCCCGCCCGGACGGTCGAACCTATCCGTCTGACGGGTCAGGGTCCAACGCTGATTGCGGAAAGACCGGCGGGCTCGCTGAGGTTCCTCTGCTGTTGGTTGAGGGGCGAGCCCGCCGGGCCGCAGAAATTATCCGCCTGGCAGGTCTGTGAAAGCGCGGGGGCCAGCCCGGCGTTAGAGCACTCGGCCCCACTATCGTGGCTCGTCGGAGCCCACTCGCTCACGATCAAGTGCAACGGATCGACGGTGGTGGTGAAGCGTTCGACTCCACGAGTCGAAGCTGTTACGCACCGGTGACGGTTCCGATGAACGGTGTGAACTCGGAAGAGTGTTCAGACTCCGCTCTCTATCGCGAGAGTATTCACGAATAAATGGCATGGACGATTGGATCATCGTCCGAGTCCGAGTACTGCCCGCGGAGTGAGCACGGCGTGTCGGCGGCTTGGTTCGCGACTGGTCACAAATTGGTCACGCAACGCACCGCGATGAGCCCTTCCGAACCTTCGTCAACCGCGGCGTTCGTAGGCGCGAATTGCTACGTCAATCCACCTAAACCGAGCCGAGCCGCGATGAGCCACTCCGTCGGGATTAATACATGCTCTACTACGATATTTGAGGCAAAAAGCCCCATTGCAGTCAGTGCCGACACGAATCGAGTGGCAGCACGTTCCGCCGCCTTCTCCCGCCACTAGCGCGACGCCGCTTCCACGCAGAAGCAGAGCGCCTCGTGGCCTGGGAGAGAGGTGCTCGACGCAATACCTGAGTCATCGACTCGGCGGCCTGAGTTGCGTGGTTCCCTGCTGGGACAAACCAACGCCCGGACGAACGCCGTGCGCCGTTTCAAGCCCTGTTGGCCAACGATCCGGATCTGTGTCGTCGACGGTGCGGTGCGGCGGCGTGTCTCCAGTTGCCCAAGGGCGCGGTTCGGCTGCCTATTTGTATGGACTAGGGCTGGCCCTCGAAGGTGACAGGAACGACCGCTTCCTTACCACCTGCTCCAGGGATTGGGGTGAAAGGTACCGAACCCTGTCCGAAGCAGGGCACCAAGACTGACGTTGGCAGGGGCTGGCTCACTCCGTAAACGGTAAAGATCGTGGCGCTCACCGGTGGCGTGGGAACCGGCGGGAGGCTACCGAAGAACACACCGATCTCGCTGCTCGACGGGCCGGTAAAGCCAATGTCTCCCGCAGAAGTTGGCGTCGGCGGTGGGACCGTGCCCAGATACTCGACCTCGAGTGTTTGTCCAGGCAGGGGATGTCCCATCCTGCCCAGAGCTGTTGGGCCGAAACAATCCGTGCGGATGACCGCCGGGCCGGAACTGCCGTTGACCAGACCGGCGAAGAACTGGTTCGGCCCGACACGGACCACTGGCGGGGCCGCACTGGCGCTGGCGGCAGCGGCCGTGAGCGTCGCAGTTCCGACGACCGCAGCGGCCGCCGTCGCAAGCAGTCGTGTTATACGCATATCAGCAACGTAAGCCTGTTTGCTGGCAACAACAACGACGTCGTGATGAACATCAGACGAACGTTGCGTGGCAGCGACAGGTCGGGCCAAGGGCCTGTATGGGTTGTGCGCGGAGGCGCCTGTAGTTGAGTACTACTGCCGGCCCTGTGAGGACCCGCTCTGCCTGGACACAATGAGTTTGTCCGGTTTTGTCTGGCAAATCGCTGGAATGGAAATCGCGAACGTGGTGTGGCTACATCACGAAGGTCGAGAGGGCCATCTGCTTGGAAGTCGCTTAGACAGGCCGGTCATAGACCATGTAAGCGATCCGGTAGATGGTGGTAACGCGAGCGAGCGCGTCCTCGTCGTCCCCTCCGGGTAGTGCACGTGACGAGTCGGCTCAACTCGCCCCAACGTCCACGAGGAATATCGCTGGTGGTCGCTTGATCGCGTCGAGGGTGTCATCTAGCGAAGCCCGCACCACATATCTCGGAGGAGTTGCCGTCGAACACGCGTGGCGGGGTGTGTGTGTCGATCACCCAGATCTTCGGCGTCAACGGCGGGGTAGGAATCCCTTTCCCTTGTGCTCGTCGAGACGAGGCACCCGGCCCGTCCGCGCCGGTTGCGGGAGCCGGATGGGAAACACCGGGAAGGGTGCTGACACCAGCATGGCCGCGCGATCGAGGACCGGCGCCACGGGCACGCCGGCTGCCGTGAGGGTTTCGACGAGCTCGTCGCGGCCCCGGACTTTGACCGCGGCGGCGACCGCCGCCTGGAGCTCGTCACCCCGCCGCGTCCGTTCCCTGAACGCCAAGCCGGCCAGATCGTCGAGCCCCAACGAGGCGCACAGGTCCGACCAGAAGTGTTGCTCGTTCACCACGCCGAGGGCGATCTGGCCGCCGTCGGCGGTGCCGAAGAGGCCATAGCCGGGCACGGTTCCCGACGGGTCGTCCGAGGCCGCCCCGGTTCGTCCGGTCCAGGTCGCCATCACGTCGGTCATGGAGACGTCGAGGTGCGTTCCGCCGCCGCCCGTTCCGAGGCCGAGGAGCGAGGCGCAGATCCCGAATGCCGCAGTGAGGCCCGAGGCCAGGTCCGCTGTGGGCAGCGGAGGCATGGCGGCCGACCCGCCCTCCGGGGTCAGCGCGCCCGCCCAGGCCTGATAGTTCAGGTCGTGTCCCGGCAGCGTGGCGCGCGGATCGGCTTGCCCGTACCCCGAGATCGAGCAGTAGACGATCGCAGGGTTGGCGGCCCGCGCTGTGTGCTCATCGAGTCCCAGCCTTGCCATCACCTCGGGGCGAAAACCCTCGACCAGGACGTCGGCCTCGATGGTCAACTCGAGCGCTCGGGACCGGTCCGACGGGTCCTTGAGGTCGAGCACGACGCTTCTCTTGCCGGCATTGATGGCCTCGAACAGCCCCGGGTAATGGCGCATGGGGTCCCCGCCGGGGGGTTCGACCTTGAGGACGTCGGCACCCAGCGCGCAGAGGAGCGAGGTGGCGTAGGGACCCGGGCGCCAGATGCTCAGGTCCAGCACCCGGACCCGGGAGAGGGGTCCCATCCTCTGCTCGGCCATGACGGCCGAGTCTTGCAGCCCGGGTACCGTGGCGAGGTGCTCGGTTTCTTCTCGTTCACCGAGGTCACCGACCCTTCGGCGCACGAGGCCTACAACGCCTGGCACCAGCTGGACCACCTACCCGAGCAGTTCACCCTCGATGGCGTCCACTTCGGTCGGCGCTGGGTGCGCTCGCCTCGCTGCGCGTCGGTGGAGGCATCGTCGGGCCCGTTGCTCGACAGCTTCCACTACATGACGCTGTATCTCCTGCGAGACGAGCGCGTGTTGCCAGGCTTCTTCGCGCTGGCCGAGCGCCTGCGGTCCGAAGACCGCTTCTTCGCCGCACGCAAGGCCCTGCTTTCGGGGCCCTTCGAGGTGACCGGCCGCTGGGCCGCGCCGCGCGTCGCGGTCTCCGCGGGCGCCGTGCCGTTCCGTCCCAGTCAGGGCCTCTACGTCATCGTCGGGCCGGCTGTGGATGGCGTCGCGCTGGTCGGGCATGAGGGCGTGGCTGGAGCGTGGCAGTTCGCCCAGCGGGGGGACTCCACCGAGCGGGAAAGGTCGCGTCACGTCACGGTCGCTTTCGTGGACGGCGACCTCTGGTCAACCGCAGATGCTCTTTCCGACCTGGGCTTGGGGGCGCAGGAGCACCCGCTGTGGGCCGGGCCCCTCGAAGGGATCGACGCTTTTCGCTGGGGTTGGTTCGCTACGCTGACTCCTCAATGACGAGCCCGACCAAGTCGAAGGCCCAGCGCAGGGCCGAGGCGCAACAGCGTGCCGCGGAGAAGCGGGCGGCGGAGCTGCGCAAGAAGCGTGTCCGCGCGGGTGTGCGGGTCGGTGGGGTTTTGGTCGCCATCCTGGCGGTCGTGCTGATCGTGGTGCTGGTGACCAGCGGTTCGAGCGGAAATGGAAATAACGCACCGTTCAGCCACCCCCACGTGGCGCTGCAGCCGATTCCCACGTCCATGTCTTCCACCTGGGTGCAGCCCCCCGCAACAACCCCCGGCCCCGAGACGGTGGGCATCCCCAACGGCCCCAAACTGGCCACCCTGGAGACGGCTGCCACCGGCCAGACCGTCGACAATGTGCAGTGCCAGACGAACGAGCAGACCGTGAGCCACGTGCACACGCACCTGACGGTCTTCGTGAATGGCCAGGCCCGGGTGATTCCCTACGGGGTCGGCATCCCCGGCTTCCAGGCCGTGCAGACCGCCCAGGGCCCCTTCGTGCAGACCGGCAGCTGCTTCTACTGGCTCCACGCGCACGCCAACGACGGGGTCATCCACGTCGAGTCCCCCAGCGCGTCCACGCAGTTCACGCTGGGCCAGTTCTTCTCAATCTGGGGCATCCCCCTGAGCAGCAACCAGGTTGGGCCGGCGACCGGCAAGGTGACGGTCTTCTTTACGTCTCCCGGAAACCACACCGGCATCTACACCGGCGACCCGAGAAACCTCCCCCTCGGAAACCACTACCAGATCCAGCTTGTCGTCGGCACGCCGATCGTGGCCCCCTACAAGGTGACGAACTGGGGCGGGCTCTAGACACTCCCTAGGCGAGGGAGGCTGACGCCGCTGGAGTCGGCCTTGCGTCAGGCTCAGTCCTCTTCGCCCACCCCGACGTTCGAGGAGGCGGTCGGCTCGGTGGGCTGATCCTCGCGCCGGAGCGCGGCGAAGATCGCCGGCGCCTGATGGGGGAGCAAGGACAAGTGGCCTTCACCGGGCACCACGGTCACCGTGGCGTGGGGGATGTGCCGTTTGAGGAAGGCGCGGTAACCGGGTGGTCCGGTCGAGTCGTCCGTACCCTCCCAGATCTGCACCGGGACCGTTATCTCGTCGAGCGAGAATCCCCAAGGTTCACCGAAGATCCTGTAGTCGAGCACGCAGCCGGCCGTACCCTGACGCATGGCCTCGCGCACGAACGCGAGCGCCTGGTCGGCCGCTCCCCGTTCGCGCAGCACGGTCCTGTCGACCGGCGGAATCGCGTGCATGACCTCGCGCAGGAGCCGTGCGTTGCTGGCGTTGACGATGGTCACGGTCATCATCGCCGACGCCAACCAGGGCGCGCGACGCGAGAGGAAGAGAAGGAGACGGTCCTCCATCCCCAGCCCGCGGCTCGTGCCGTAGAGGTCGAGCGGCACAGCGCTCGAGAGGAGCGCAGCTGCGCTCACCCGGTCGCCCATGCGGGCCGCACACACGGCCGCGTAGGGGCCGCCGGCAGACCACCCCATGACGGCGAACCGGTCCAGGCCCAAGCGGTCGGCGAGCTGCGCCATGTCGGCGGGCCAGTCGGTGAGTCGCCGGTTCGGCTGGAAGGTCGACTGCCCGATGCCGGGACGATCGGGCGAGACGAGCCGGATCCCCATGAGCGCGGCGGCCTCGTGGGCGGGGGCGGCGTCGAGGCGCGAGCTCAGGCCCCCGTGGAAGCTCAAGACCGGGAAACCGGTCGGGTCTCCGTACTCCTCGTAGGCGATGTCCCGCCCGTCGGAGAGGGTCACGGTGCCGGTCACGGCTTCGTGCCGGGGCCCGGGACGCGGCACGACATGAGGCCGTGAGTTGCGACGCGGAGCCGAGCCGGTGCCAGCACAAGGGCACGCTATAGGGTCAAGGCATGAGCCCGAACGTCGATTCTCTAGTGGACGGCCTGCTGGCCGACGTCCCTCCGGCAACTACGCCGGCCCAGAAGTTCCTCGGTGAGCAGTTCGACCGCGGCTTGGCCTGGGTCCACTTCCCGACCGACTGCGGCGGCCTCGGCCTCTCCCCGAAGGACCAGCAGCGCGCGCAGACCCGACTCCACGCCGGTGGCGCACCGACGGCTGGGCTCAAGAACCCGATCGGGTACGGCATGTGCGCGCCGACCATCGTGACGCACGGCACCCCGGAGCAGAAGGCGCGCTACCTGCGCCCGCTTTTCACGAGCGAAGAGATCTGGTGCCAGCTGTTCAGCGAGCCGGGTGCCGGATCCGACGTGGCCGGCCTGTCGGCCCGCGCTGAGCAGGACGGGGAGGAATGGGTGCTCAACGGCCAGAAGGTCTGGACCACGCTGGCTCACATCTCTTCCTTCGGGCTCATCGTGGCGCGGACGAACCCCGACGTTCCCAAGCACAAGGGCATGACCTCCTTCCTGGTCGACATGAAGGCGCCCGGCGTGGAGGTCCGGCCGCTCTTCCAGATCACCGGCGAGGCGGAGTTCAACGAGGTCTTCTTCACCGACGTCCGTATGCCCGACACGGCGCGCATCGGGAGCGCGGGCGACGGCTGGCGCGTGGCGGTCACGACGCTCATGAACGAAAGGGTCTCCATAGGCGGCGGCGTCGGCCGTCGCGGCGGCGGCCCAATCGCAGAGGCAATGCGGATCTGGAAGGAGCGCTGGCAGGGTGACACCTCGGCGCATGCGCTGGCGCTGCGGGACCGGCTCGTCGCGAGCTACGTCCGCATGGAGGCGCTGAACATGACCAATGCCCGCGCCGCCGCGACGCGCAAGGCCGGCACGCCCGGTCCGGAGGGCTCGGTGTCGAAGCTCGCCTTCGCCGAGGAAAACAAGCGCGTCTACGACCTCTGTATGGACATGCTGGGCAACGACGCCATGCTGTTCCCAGCCGGCTATCCGATGGTCCGCCCCGACCTCGTCGGCATGGGGTCGCCCGACGTGCACAAGATGTTCCTCCGCGTCCGGGCCAACTCCATCGAGGGTGGCACCTCGGAAGTCATGCGCAACATCTTGGGTGAGCGCGTGCTGGGGCTTCCCGGCGACGTCCGGACCGACAAGGAATTGGCGTGGAAGGACGTGCCTCGCTCCTGAGCGCACCTCCGGCCTCTCCACCACACTCGGCGCCGGCATGACCGCAGACATCGGCCGCGAGAAGCGCGCCGCCGCGCGCGCGGCGGCCGCGCTGGCCGAGGATGGCATGACGGTCGGGCTGGGTACCGGCACGACCGTGGCCGAGCTGATCCCGGCGCTGGGCGAGCGCGGGCTTGCCATCACCTGCGTCGCCACGTCCCCCGCCTCCGAGGAGTTGGCGCGGGAGTGCGGCCTCGACGTCCGCGCCTTTAGCGGCATCGACCGCCTCGACCTGGCCATCGACGGCGCGGACGAGGTCGATCCGGCCGGATGGCTCGTCAAGGGCAGGGGAGGGGCCCAGACGAGGGAGCGCATCGTGGCCGCGGCCGCGGCACGCTTCGTGGTCATCGTCTCTTCGGACAAGGTGGTGGAGCGACTGCGCCCGCCCGTTCCGCTGGAGCTGCTCGCCTTCGGGGTCGCCGCGACGCTGCGGGCCCTCCCGGACGCCACACTGCGTGACGCCCCCGCGACACCGGACGGCGGCCTCTTGGCCGACTATCACGGCGAGGTCGGCGACCCCGAAGCGTTGTCCGTAACACTCTCCGCGACGCCGGGTGTCGTCTCGCACGGCTTGTTCTCTCCGTCGCTGGTCTCGACGATCCTCGTCGCGCGCGGCGAGGAGGTGACGGCGCGGGCGCTGCGCTGAGCCAGCGGGTTCAGGACCGCGTCCGCGACCCGGCGCAGCCTGTTGCGGTCCGTGTGGTGGAACGGTTCCGGTCGGCCCCGCACGGTGAGGACCGTGTCCTCCTCGTAGGACCACTCGCCGTCCGTCTCGACCGTGACGGTCATGGTGAACGACACGGTGTGGAAGCCATAGTCCAGGAAGGGGTTGGTCAGGATCCCGAAGTGCGGATCACCGGCGTGCGCCGACACGCTCCAGCGGGTGTCGCTCGGAGCGGCGGTGCCGCCGGCGAGCACCGTCTGTCCCCGCGGGATGGCGAGGGTGAAGAGTAGGTTCCCAGTGGCGGGCTCCCAGAGCCAGTAGCCGACCTGGTCGTGGAAGGTCTCGACCTCGCCGGGCTTGGTGATGTGCGTGTGGTAGCGCAGGCCGTAGAACAGCTGTGGCCCGTTGGTCTGGGCGTCAATGGGGGAGAGCTCGTAGCGTTCGATATAGGCATCCTTCTCGGTGCCCTCCGCCACGGGATGGGAGTCCGCGCCAGTCGAGCTGGTCCACGTCCCGGCCAGCGGCCGCAGCGGGCCCAGGTTGGCCAGAGTGTCGGGATCCGCCGCGGGCTCGGTGAAGATGTCCTGGGGGAACGTCACCCCGTGGGCGTGAACCGCACCGGCAACGCGGTGGGGGAGCGGAAGACATCGCCGCGGATGTACGGGTCGGTGTTTCCCGGGTCGAGGGCGAGGTCCGGCAACCGGTCCAGGATGTGGTTGACCACGACGCGGGTCTCGAGCCGGGCCAGGTGCATGCCCAGGCACATGTGCGGGCCGTGTGCGAACGCGATGTGGGGGAGCGGGGGACGGAAGATGTCGAAGGCGTCCGGGTCGTCCCAGCGCGTTTCGTCGTGGTTCGCCGAGCCGATGTGGGGCGTGATGCTCTCACCAGGGCCGATCGTCACGCCCGCGATCTCGACCTCGCAGGTCGTGGTGCGGTTGATGGTGAGCAACGGCGGCTCGGTCCGCAGACCTTCCTCGATCGCCGGCGGCAGCAGCGAGCGATCGGCTCGCACCGCCCCGAGCTGGTCGGGGTGCGTGAGCAGCAGGAAGAGCAGGTTCCCCGACGAGCGATAGGTGGTCTCCGCTCCGGCCGGCAGGAGCAAGCGCAGGAAGGAGTAGATGGCCTCGTCGGTCAGCTTCTCCCCGTCGACCTCTGCAGTCACCAGGTCGCTGATCACGTCGTCCGCCGGCTTGGCCCGGCGCTCGGCCACCACCCCGGCGAAGTATTCGCGCAAGGACTCGGAGGCGGCCAGCCCCAGCTCGATGTTGGCGACCAGCCCGATGAGCTCCACCGACCAACGCTGGAACTGCGGAAAGTCCTCTTCGGGGAGCCCGAGCAGGCGCGAGATCACGCGCACCGGGAACTCGAAGGTCAGCTGGCGGACGAGGTCGGCCTCACCCTCGGCGGCGAAGCGGTCGATCAGCTCGTCGACGATCGGCCCGATGAACTCGGGCTCCCAGCGGGCCAGCGACTTCTCCCGGAAGGCATGGGCGACGAGGTTGCGGTGGTCGCGGTGCTCAGGGTCGTCCATGCCGAGGATCATGTGGCCCATCACCATGCCGATGGTGCTGTCGTAGCCGGTCGAGGTGAAGGTCTTGGCGTCGCGCAGGATCCGAGAGCAGTCGTCGTAGCGGTAGGCGATCCACCCCGGCTCCTCTGCGAAGCCCTCGGGCAGCGCGTCGCCGGGCATGGTCGTGCCCTTGCTGACCGGTTCGTCGCGGCGCTTGGCCGCCAGCGCCGGCCAGGGGTTCCTGCTCGTTCCGGCGATGACGTCGCTGAACGCGGCGAAGGGGTCGTACTCCTCGGCTGTGGGCGTGCTCATGCGGGGGATCCCTCCCAGATGAAATGCGACTGTGACGTTGGTGTCAGGTTACGGCCGCCGGCCACCAGATGCATCCTCCCGCTCCCCTGGGAAAGCGGCCCACAGGCCGAGGACGACGTAGGCTCCGGCCTCGATGCAGACGCTGCGCACCCCCGACGACCGGTTCGCCACCCTGCCCGGCTACCCCTACGAGCCCAACTACGCCGAGGTGGCCGACGGCGACGGCGGCACTTTGCGGCTGCACTATGTCAGCGAGGGCGACCCAAGCGGTCCGGTCGTTGTCCTCATGCACGGCGAGCCGTCTTGGTCGTACCTGTACCGCACGATGATTCCCCTCCTGACCAACGCCGGGCTGCGGGTCGTGGCCCCCGACCTGGTGGGGTTCGGGCGATCCGACAAGCCGGCCGAGCGCTCTGACTACACGTTCGCTCGGCACGTCGAGTGGATGCGTGCCTTGCTCTTCGACCGTCTCGACCTGCGCGACATCACGCTGGTCGGCCAGGACTGGGGCGGTCTCATCGGCCTGCGCTTGGTGGGCGAGCACCCGGAGCGTTTCGCCCGCGTCGTGGCCGCCAACACGTTCCTCCCCACGGGGGACACCGACCCGGGGGAGGCCTTCTTCGCGTGGCAGCGCTTCTCCCAGGAGGTTGAGGTGTTCCCGACCGGGGCGATCGTCAACGGCGGCTGCACGACCGATCTCTCGCCCGAGGTCCAGGCAGCCTACGACGCGCCGTTCCCCGACGAGTCCTACAAGGCCGGGGCCCGGGCCTTCCCGATGCTGGTGCCCTCGCGTCCAGACGATCCCGCCCACGACGCGAACGTCGCCGCCTGGGTCGGCCTGGCCGCCTTCGACCGCCCCTTCCTGTGCGCGTTCAGCGACGGCGACCCCATCACCAGAGGGGCCGACCGCGGGCTCGTAGAGCGGATCGCGGGTGCCCGGGGGCAACCACACACCACGATCGTCGGAGGCGGGCACTTCCTGCAGGAGGACCGCGGGCCGGACCTGGCCAAGGTCGTCGTGTCCTTCGTCTCGTCGTGATCTCGTCGTGATCGAGTCTTGATGGAAGAGCACGGAGTCGTCATCGTCGGCGCCGGGTTCTCCGGCATCGGGATGGCCGCCCGCCTCCAGAGCATGGGTGTCGACGACTTCGTCGTGCTCGACCGGGGGAACGACCTCGGCGGCACCTGGCGCGACAACTCATACCCTGGCTGCGCCTGCGACGTCCCCTCGAACCTGTACTCCTATTCGTTCGCACTGAACCCGAGATGGTCACGCTCGTTCCCACCTCAAGGGGAGATCTGGGACTACCTCCGTGCGTGCGTCGACCGCTTCGACGTCGGGGCGCGCCTCCGCTTCGACCGCGCTGTCGAGGAGGCCCGCTGGGACGAGGAGACCGATCGCTGGACCGTGCGCACGACGGGCGGCCACGAGTACGTCGCGCCCGTGCTCATCTGGGCGACCGGATCGCTGAGCGCACCTTCCATCCCTGACTTCCCGGGCCTGGACGAGTTCCGGGGCAAGGTGTTCCACTCGGCACACTGGGAGCACGGTTTCGACCTCGAGGGCAAACGAGTGTGCGTGGTCGGGACCGGCGCCTCGGCCATCCAGTTCGTGCCCCAGATCGCACCCGTGGTCGAGCACCTGTACCTGCACCAGCGGACGCCCCCCTGGATCTTCCCCCGCAACGACCGCCCGGTCTCGGCGCTGCGCCAACTGTTCTACCGCCGCGTTCCCGCGACACAACGGCTCTCCCGGTTGCGCATTTACCTGATCTTCGAGTCCTTGCTCTCCGTGTTCATCGGCCGGGGTGAACGGCGCAAGGCGATCGTCGAGAAGCGGGCCCACGGCCACCTGCGCGCGCAGGTCGAGGACGAGGCGCTCCGGGAGAGGCTCACCCCGCGGTACGAGGTCGGGTGCAAACGCATCCTGCTCTCAGACGACTTCTACCCCTCGCTCACGCTCCCCAACGTCGAGGTAGTCGATTCGCCCGTCGCCTCCTTTACCGCGCACGAGGTGGTCGGGCAGGACGGCATCGCCCGTCCGGTCGACGTCGTCATCATGGGCACCGGCTTCGACGCCGCCGAGCCCCCGTATGCAGAGCACATCGTCGGCCGGGACGGGGTTCGTCTCTCCGAGGTGTGGAAGGCGAACGGCGTCGAGGCCTACGCGGGCTCGACCGTCGTCGGCTTCCCGAACCTCTTCATGATGATCGGGCCCAACTCCACGCTGGCCCACAACTCAATGATCTACATGATCGAGTCGCACATCAACTACGTCGCGGGCGCGGTGGCCTTCACGCGGCGCCCGGGTGTGCGCGTCGTCGAAGTGAAGCCGTCTGTCCAGCGACGCTACAACGAGCGCTTGCAGGCGCGGCTGGAGCATTCGGTGTGGGTCGAGGGCGGCTGCGGCAGCTGGTACCTCGACCACAGAGGCCGCAACACGACCCTGTGGCCCGATCACACCTGGCGCTTCCGCCGGCTCACCCGGCGATTTCACCCCGGGGAGTACACCGTCCGCGCGTAACTGCGGGTGGCGAGTCCGAGCAGCACCGCCGCGAACACGGCGAGCGCGGCGGCCTCGGGCAGCACCGCGACGAAGCCGCCGTTGTTGAAGATCAGCTTCACGAAGGCATCCATGGCCCAGGCCTGGGGTACCAGGTGCCCGACCGCACGGATGGGTGCGCCGACGACGTCGAGCGGGTACATGCAGCCGCCGAGCATGCCGCCGACGATGCCGAGCACCACGGCCAGGGAGATCGCCTGCTCCTCGGAGCGGGCGCGGGTCCCGAGGAGCTGCGACGCTCCCGCGTAGCTGACCGAGAGGAGCGCCAGCACCAGCCCGACCGCGAGCGGGTTGCCCCAGTGGACGCCGAAGATGACCCGGCCGATCAGGAGCAGCCCGGCCGACTGCACCACCGCCACCACGAGGGAGGACACGATCTGGGCCGCCGAGACGGACCGGCGGAGCACCGGGGCGGCGGCCAGGCGCCGCATGATGCCCAGGCGGCGGGCCTCGACCAATCCCGACGACAGCAACAACACCGTGATGCCGAGGAACAGCACCAGGTCGGCCGGCGCGACGTAGGCGAACGGGCTGAGCGGCGGCGGGATGTTGGTGTGGGCAAGCGTCACGTCGGTCACATGCCCGCGGTCGCCCTCCGCAGCCATCAGGTTCAGCAGCGCGACGACGTCGGTGCGGGCCTGCACCGCACCGGTGCTGTCGGTGAGCGCGACCAGTTGGAAGTGGAACGCGCCTCGCGGTGCCGGCCGCGTGACGAGCCCGGCCACGACCCGGCCCCGCAGGATGTCGTCGGAGAGGTTGGCCCGGTTGGCTTCGACCCGAGCCTTCAGGCTGTCGGTGTGGTCGATGAGCTGGATCAGCCGGGCCGGAGGATGGACGAGGCCGACTGGTTCCTTGGGGCTGCCGGCGAGCAGCCCGGTCACGAGGATGAAGAGGACGGGGAACGCCGTCGCGACGAAGAGCAGGCGCGGGTCGCCCACAGCGCGCCGGACGTTGACGCGCACGACGGGGATCACGGTGTCACCATCCGGCGCACCCGGGTCATCGCCAGGCCTCCCGTGACCGCCGCGATCGCGCACAACACGAGGAACGGCCCCACGACCGCAGACGCCGGGTCCCCGAGCAACGACAGCCGGCCGAATCCGACCAGTGTCCACCCGTTGGGCGTGCCGAGGCTCAGCACCTGCAGGAACGGCGGCAGCGCGCCCGGTGGGAGGAAGTTGCCGCCGAACAAGCCGAGGACCAGTCCGACGATGAGCGAGGCCGCGAAGGCCTCCCGTTCGTTGCGGGCGAAGGAGGTCACCAGGACGCCGAAGCCGCACACGGCCGCGGTGGCGCCGAGGCACATGAACAGCACGCCGAGCGGGTCGCCCCAGTCGGCACCGAAGATGCCGACCGTCACGCCCCACACCACCAGGATCGAGGTGAGGCCGGTCACCCCGACGGCCAGCAGCTTCCCGTTCACGATCGCGCTCGGCCGCACCGGTGCCGCGGCCATGCGGGCCAGCGTGCCCTGGGCACGCTCGAGCATGAGCGAGCGCATGCCGAGACCGCTGCCGATGAAGAGGAAGACCACCGCGATGGACGGCGCGAAGTAATCGAGCACGCCCTTGCCCCCGTTACCGATGCCCGACACCCCGACCTGCAACGCCGCCAGCTCGGTTGCCGTGCCGGGGTGGAGGCGTCCGGCGTAGAGCCGGCTCGCCACGCCCGCGGCCACCGCCTCGGCGGTCTCCTTTCCGAGCAGTGCGTCAGCGCGGTTGACCACGTCGAACCCCGGGGTGTTGCTGGCACCGGGGGAGACCATCGGGATCAAGAGGTCGGACAGGCTCTTGCGGGAGCGGAACACGACGACGCCCCCGTCGAGGGTGCCGTCCGCCACCTCCCGCTTCACCGCGGTCGCGGTGGGCGTCAGTCGCACCGTCACGTTCGCCGGCAGCTGCGCGGCGTGCGTGCCGGCGCGGACCAGGGCCGGAGACGCCCCGGTCACGCCGATGGAGAGCGGACCCCCCGTGGTGCGGCCGGCGAACGCGAAGCCGAGCACGACGGCGAGCGCGACCGGCGCCACAATGCAGGTGATGATCATGGAGCGATCCCGGAGCCGGCGGCGCAGCTCGTTGAGAGAGATGATTCCGGTCAGTCCCTGAGCTCCTTGCCGGTTAGCGCAAGGAAGACGCCCTCGAGGTCGGGCTTCAGCACCTCGATGCCGCTGAGCGCCACGCCCTGGGCCTCCGCCGCCTTCACGACGTCGGGGATGAGCGAGGCACCACCGTTTGCGGTGAGCTCGGCGCCCCCGTCGGCCGCCCGGGCGTCACTGATGCCGGGGATCCGCCGGCAGGCGTCGCACAACTCCCCGGCCGCTGCGGCGTCGGCGCCGGCGAGCGCGGCGCCGTCTCCGATCGCATCCTCGTCGCCGAACCAGATCCGGATCCGGTCGGGCCCCCCGTGGGCCTCGACGAGGGCGCGCGGAGTGCCTTCGGCGATGAGGCGTCCGTCGTCGATGATCCCGACGCGCCGGCACAGCTTGGCCGCCTCCTCCATGTAGTGGGTGGTGTACAGGACGGCGATGCCGAGCTCGGCCACGGTCTCGAGGATGGCGTTGCGGCTCTGCGGGTCGACGCCGACCGTCGGCTCGTCGAGGACGAGCAGGCGGGGCCGGTGCAGCAGCCCGGCCGCCATGTTGGCCCGGCGCTTCATTCCGCCCGAGTAGGTCCCGATCCGGTCGCCGCCGCGGTCGGCCAGCCCGACGAGCGTGAGCGCCTCGTCGATCCGCGCCTCGAGCACGGCACCGGAGAGCCCGTAGAGGCGGCCGAAGAAGCCAAGGTTCTCGCGTGCGGTCAGGTCGGGATACAGGGCCAGGTCCTGGGGGACGAAACCGAGGGCGGCCCGGGCCCGGAGGGAGCCACCGGGGGCGCCGTCGACCGACACCTCGCCGGCATCAGGTTCGAGCAGCCCGCACACCATGGAGATCGTCGTGGTCTTGCCGGCCCCGTTCGGGCCCAGCAGGCCGTAGCACTCGCTCGCGCCCACATCGAAGGAGACGCCGTCGACCGCCACACGCGGGCCGAATTGCTTGCGCAGGCCGCGGCAGGACAGCACGGCGTCAACCTAGCTTCGGGCGGCGCCTCCGCCCCGGCACGGCGACCGCTGCGGCGTCAGTCGAAGCTGGGCCGCCGGTCGCGGGTGCGTTTCAGCTCGAAGAAGCCGTCGGTCCCGGTGCAGAGGAGGACGCCGTCCCAGAGCCGGCCCGCGGCCTCACCCTTGGGAGTGGGCGTGACCACGGGACCGAAGATGGCCTTCCCGTTGAAGTGGATGACCGGCGTGCCCACGTCGTTGCCGACCGCCTCCATGCCGGCGCGGTGCGACGCCTCCAGCGCCTCGTCGTACTCGGCCGACGTGGCGGCATCGGCCAACGAGGAGGGCAGCCCGAGCTCGTCGAGCGCCTCGGCGAAGACGATCTCCGCCTCGCCCTCCTCCCGGCCCCGGTGCTCGACGTGAAAGCGCGTCCCGAGCGCCGTATAGAGGGGCAGCAGGATGTCGCGGCCCTTCAGCTGCTCGGCCGCGATGCAGACCCGCACCGGGCCCTTGGCTCGTGCCATGCGCTCCTTGTACTTCTCGTCCAGCTCCGCCCGTCCCGCGTTGAGGATGGCAAGCGACATGACGTGCCATTCGGTCTTGATGTCGCGTACCTGCTCGACCTCGAGCATCCAGCGCGAGGTGATCCAGGCCCACGGGCACAGTGGGTCGAACCAGAAGTCCGCCACATCGGTCACGGGATCCCGCCGTCGACGCGCACGACCGATCCGGTGACGAACGACGACGCGTCGGTGGCCAAGAACATGGCCGCCCCCACGATCTCGTCCGGCTCGCCGGCGCGCCCGAGCGCGTGGTGCGGCATGCCACGCTCGAGCATCTTGGGGTCCCACGCCTTCGAGATGTCGGTGAGGAAGGGCCCGGCCATGATGGTGTTGACGCGCACGGTGGGGCCGAACGCCTTGGCGAAGCCCTCGGTCAGCGCGTTCAGGCCCGCCTTGGCCGCGTCGTACGGCAGCATGTGCGGTGCGGGCCGGATGGAGCCCGTGCTCGAGACGTTGATGATGGACCCACCGTGCGGTCCTGCCGCCATTCTCGTGCCGACGAGCGCGGTGAGCCGGAAGGGGCCCTTGAGGTTGACGCCGAGGACCTTGTCCCAGAGCTCCTCGGTCACCGAGGGCAGGTCCGGGTAGAGCGGCGACATCCCCGCGTTGTTCACGAGCACGTCGACGTGCCCGAACTCGTCGTAGGCCTGCTCGACCAGTGCGTCGAGCTCGTCCCAGTGGCCCACGTGGCAGGCGACCGGCAGCGCGCGCCGCCCTTTCGCCTCCACCTCGGCCGCGACCTCTTTGCAGCTCTCGAATTTGCGGCTGGCCACGACGACGTCGGCGCCCGCCTCGGCGAAGGCGAGAACCATCTGGCGCCCCAGTCCGCGACTGCCCCCGGTCACCAGGGCGACCTTGCCGGCCAGCGGCGTGTCGTTTGCCATGTCCCGTGCCATGTCCGGGAAGCTATCCGTCCGCCAGCAGCGCTGCGACCGCGTGGGTGACGGCTTTGGCCATCGGGATGTGCAGCGACTCGTTTGGCCCGTGCGCGTTGGAATGCGGCCCGAGCACCCCGGTGGCCACGAACTGCGTCTCCGGGAAACCCTTCTGCAGGTCGGCCAGGAAGGGGATGGAGCCGCCCTCGCCGACAAAGCCGTGCTCACGCCCGAAGCGCTCCTTGGAGACCGCCGCCAGCGTGGCCTGCGTGCCCTCGTCGAGCGGCGGCGAGATCCACCCCTGCGCGGGCGGCTCCATGTCGATGGTGATGTGCGCCCCCTCGTCGGTGGCGATGGCAGCGAGCAGCGCGTCGCTGGCCGCGGACGCGTCGACGTCGGGCGGAAGGCGCAGCGAGAACTTCAGCGTCGTCGAGGGACGCAGCACGTTGCCCGCGTCGCGCGGCGCGGGC
>JBPYFR010000274.1:0-2842 GCA_051985685.1 Acidimicrobiales bacterium | reverse complement strand
GCGTCCTTCTCTACCGGGAGCTGCGGACCCGGGAAGCCCAATGGCGGTCACTGGTCGAAGCGACGCCAGCCGGGATCCTGGAAGTGGACCTCGACGGCCAGATTCTTGTCTGGAACCGCTTCGCGGCGGACATGTTCGGCTGGGATGGCTCCCGTGCGCCGACGTTCGCGCCGGAGACGACCGATGCACTCTCAGTGCTGTGGTCACACGCGGCCGAGGGTGAAGAGATCGTCGACAACCAGCTCTCCGCCATCGTCGCCAAGGGCGAGCGCCGCGACCTCGCCGTCTCGGTCGCCCCGCTGCGAGCGGCCGCGGGCCCGGTAGAGGGTGTGCTCACGCTGGCCGTGGATGTGACCGAGCGCCGGCGGCTCCAGGAGGGGCTCCAGGCCGCTCAGCGAACCGAAGCGCTCGGCCAGGTAGCGGGCGCCATCGCACACGACTTCAACAACCTGCTGACGGTCATCACCGGCTACACCGAGCTCTTGACGCGCCGGCAGACGCTCGACGATGAAGACAAGCGGCTACTGGACAACATTCGCAACTCGACCGACAAGGCGTCGATGCTCACCGGTCAGCTGCTGACGATCGGGCACCGGCAGGTCGCGAAGCCGGCGGTCCTGGCGCCCCGAGAGGCAGTCGAAGCGATTCGCGAAGTGCTGCCGCGCATTCTCGGCGTTGACATCACCCTGGAGTGTGAGCTTGACGACCCGGCCGGCAACGTCCGGATCGATCCGGGGCAGCTCGAGCAACTGCTTCTCAACCTGGCCATCAACGCCAGGGACGCCATGCCCCACGGGGGTCAATTGACGATCAGCGTTGTGGGTGCATCGCTGTCACCTGCTGTCGCCGCCGAGCTCGGGATGCGCGCGAGCAGGGTGGTGCAGATCTCAGTCGCGGACACCGGGGTCGGCATGAACGAGGAGACCTGCAGACGATGCCTCGAGCCGTTCTTTACCACCAAGGACCGGTCCAAAGGTACGGGACTGGGCCTGGCCGCGGTCAAGGGCATCGTCGACGAGGCGGGTGGGGCGATCGAAGTTGAGAGCCAGCCCGGGGTGGGGACGAGATTCACCATCGACCTGCCTGCGGTCGCGGAGGAACTGACATTTGAGGCACCCCTTCCTCCCGCGCCGGTGGCCGGCGGGAGCGAAACCGTTCTGGTCGTCGATGACGAAACGGATGTCCGCCAGCTCATCAGGAAGGTGCTCGACCGCGATGGCTACCAGGTGCTGGAAGCGGCGAGTGGCAGCGAAGCGGTAAGCATCGCCGAGCACTGGGAAGGTCCTATCGACCTGCTGGTCACGGATGTGATGATGCCCGGGATGCACGGCGTCGAGTTGGCCGCTGCGGTAAAGGCCTTGCGGCCCAAGATCGAGGTGCTGCTGATTTCTGGCTACACCGACGACACCAAGTTGTCACTGGACGCGGAGGCCGACCGGCTGATGTTCCTCGCCAAGCCGTTCAAGCCAAGTGAGCTGGGTGACCGTGTCCGCAGGATCCTCGATCGTATTAGGGGTTAACGGGCGCTAAGAGCGCCGGCCGAGGCCCCTAGGCGCCCTTCCGGTTGCCGTTCTGGGAGCCGCTGGTCCCGGGCTCAAAGCGGTAGCCAACGCCCCGGACGGTCGTGATCCACCGAGGATTATCGGGGTCGGTCTCGATCTTTCGCCGTAGACGGCGGATGTGCTCGGTCACCGTGGCCTCACCTTGCCAATCCGCGGACGAATCCCAGACGTGACCCAGCAGCTGGCCCCTCGTGTATGCCCTGCGGGGGGACGCGGCGAGGAACGCCAGCATGTCGAACTCCTTAGGAGTGAGGTCGACAACCACTCCCTGCACCTCGACCTCTCGCGCCGGGAAGTTGATCCGCAACCCGCCAAAATCGGTGATACCAGTCGTCTTGGCCGGTCGGTGGCAGCGGCGAAGAACGGACTCGACTCTCGCAGCCAGCTCTCCGGGGGAAAAGGGCTTGACGACGTAGTCGTCCGCCCCCATCTTGAGGCCGGCGATCTTGTCGATCTCGTGGCTGCGGGCAGTCAAGAAGACCACGGGCACATCGCTCATCCGGCGAAGCTCCTTCAGGACGTCACGGCCGTCCTCATCGCCCAGCATGATGTCGAGGAGCACCAGATCCAGGTCTTCGGAGGCCACGGCGCGGATGGCGTCCCGTGAGTCGGCTACGGCACGAACGTCATAGCCATCGGCCTCCAGCAGCTGCGCCAGAAGGCTACGCATCTCGGCATCGTCTTCGACCACCAGCAACCGTGTTTGTGAAGACATCATCGTCCTCCCCAGCTACCCCTTTTGGTCTCGCTCGTTCGCCGACATTTCTTCGGATTCACCGCCGTGATGGTTTCGGCGCCACGGCCTGGTCGCTGCCCCCTGCCGCCCTGCGCCCGATTTGTCCCCTTATGCGAAGAGGAATTTGACGAATGTTACCTGTTCAGTCATTGCTCCGGGTTCAGTCTCGTCCGCCGGTAGCTCTTCGGGCAGCCACGTTTCGTTCCCCCCTTGTCCGGCCACCGGGCTACCTCACGATCTCCATGCGGAGTCCTTCGCTGTCCCATTCCGGATCCATCGGCATCCGGGTAATCGCCCGGCCTAGTGCCCGGCGGGCCGTCCACATGCAGGCGGCGGCGTCCAGCAGGTGGCTCTTTCGAACACCCGGAATCCTGGCGTCGAGGATCCGCTCGACCCGACTGATTTTCGTTTGGAGGAGCGCCCGCCGCTCGTTCTGGCCATGGATGGACCGCTTCCGGAACTGGAGGGGCCGGTCTTCGTTCAGCTGGTAGAAGGTGACCTCGGGGTGCACCTCGAAGAAGGTGCGCTGGTGGTAGGGCGCGAT
>JBPYFR010000273.1:0-3557 GCA_051985685.1 Acidimicrobiales bacterium | reverse complement strand
GTCCCGGTGTGCCGGTCCTGTCCGGCACCTTCGTGGTGGCGGGCCAGGGTCGGATCCGCGCGACGCGCGTCGGCGAGTCCTCCTATGCCAGCGGACTGGAGGCCCAGGCGCGGCGGTTCAGCTTGATCCGCTCCGAATTGCAGCAGGGCACCAACGAGATCCTGCGCCTGGTGACCTGGGTCATGATCCCGACCGCGATCGCCCTGTTCATCACCCAACTGCTCAGGAGCCACCAACCCTCGGCCGACGCTCTACGGGGGTCGGTGGCGGGCGTCGCCGCCATGGTTCCTGAAGGCCTGGTTCTTCTGACCTCCATGGCCTTCACGGTCGGGGCGCTCCGGCTGGCCCGGCACCGCGTGCTCGTGCAAGAGCTCGCGGCGGTCGAAGGGCTGGCCCGGGTGGACGTGCTGTGCATCGACAAGACCGGGACGTTGACCGAGCCTGGCTTGCAGCTCGAAGGGGTCGAACCGCTCGCCGGCCGCTCGCAATCGGAGGTGGAACAGGTCTTGGCGGCTGTCGCGGCCAGTGACCCTGCCCCAAACGCCACGATTACCGCGCTCCGCCACATCGGAAAGCCCGGTTCGATCGACTGGCCGGTGCAGTCCCGAGTGGCCTTCTCGTCCGCCCGCAAGTGGAGCGCCGTCGAGTTCGTCGGCCACGGACGCTGGATCCTCGGTGCACCGCAGGTCGTGTTGCGCGACCGGGACGAGGCCGTGCTGGCCCGCGCCGCCCGCCATGAGCGCGCGGCACGCAGGGTCCTCATCCTCGCCACCACGTCGCGTCCACTGGAGTCGAACGAGCTCCCGGAGTCGGTGGAGCCGGTCGCCCTGGTCGTGTTCGCGGAACGACTGCGCGCCGATGCGTCTTCGACGATCCGCTACCTCCGTGAGCAGGGGATGACGGTCAAGGTGCTCTCCGGCGACGCCCCGCAGACCGTGTCCGAGGTGGCCGATCGGCTGAGCATCCCGTCCCCCGGGCCGGCCGTCGACGCGACGACGTTGGGCGGCAAGACCGGCCTCAAGTCCGCCCTCGACGGGTCCAATCTGATCGGCAGAGTTCGCCCGGAGCAGAAGCTGGACGCGGTGGGCATCTTGCAGTCCGAAGGTCATGTCGTCGCCATGGTGGGGGACGGGGTCAACGACGTGCAGGCCCTCAAGCAGGCGGACCTCGGCATCGCGATGGGGTCCGGGAGCCAGTCGAGCCGTTCCGTGGCCCGCGTGGTGCTCCTCGACAGCGCGTTCTCGGCCGTGCCGCGGGTCCTGGCCGAAGGACGCAAGGTCATTGCGAACATCGAGCGCGTGGCCAACCTCTTCGTCAACAAGACCGTCTACGCGGCATTGCTCGCAATCGCCGTCATCCTCACGGCCGTGCCGTACCCGTTCTTCCCACGCCATCTCACCATCGTGAGCGCGTTGACGATCGGGATACCGGGCTTCTTCCTCGCCTTCGGATCGAACGCGCCCCGGGCCGAGCCTGGGTTCTTGGGCCGGGTGTTGCGGTTCACCATCCCGGCCGGGGTCCTCACCGCCGCGGCTACGTTCGTCAGCTACGAGGCCGCGCGGGCTGCGCCCGACACGTCGTTGACGCAGGCCAGGACGGCCGCCGTCATCGCAGTCTTCGCCGTCGGCCTGTGGGTGCTGGTCCTGATCGCGCGACCGCTGGATGCTCGTCGACTGCTTCTGGTGTGCGCCATGGCCGCGATCTTCGTCCTCGCCTTCGCCGTTCCCTGGTCGCGTCGTGTTTTCGCGCTGCAACTCCCCCCCTCACCCGTGCTCGCGGCGACCGTCGCCGTCTCGCTGGCGTCGATTGCCGCATTGACCTTCTGGCGTCGGTTCTTTGCCTGGCGGGTGGGGCCGGCCGCAGCTCCCACTGCGAACCGTGCGACAGAAGGAGGTACTGGACAGCCATGACCGATGCCGCCACCGCGAACAGCGCGGAACACGTTGGGCCCGGGCGGGTCGTCGTCGGCGTCGACGGCTCCGACCCCTCGCTCCGGGCCCTCCGATGGGCCGCCCGCCAGGCCGCCGTGACGGGGTCGAATCTCGAGGTCGTCACCGCGTGGACGTTCCCGGAGCACGCGGCGCCGCTGGGCGTCGTGCCGAAGGTCCCGTGGCCGGACGAGCTGTTGGCCCAGGCGCAAGAGACTCTGGACCGATTGCTCGACGAGGTTCTGCCCGACCGCGACAAGGACAGGGTGCATGCGACGGTCAGGCGCGGCAGCGCGGCCCCGGTACTGCTCGAAGCGGCTCGTGACGCCGACCTCCTCGTTGTCGGGAGCCGGGGGCGCGGTGAATTCACCGAGCTCGTCCTCGGATCGGTGAGCGACAGCTGCGCCAGACATGCCGGGTGTCCGGTCGTCGTGGTTCACTGACGCGCTCGCTGTCACCGATCGCACTCAAGGTCGTTACCACCGATAGAAGTGGTGGCGGCCAGCGCCCTCGCCTCGTCCGAGCGCAAATCCGACCAGCCACACGAGAGCGAAGATCGCGGCTGCGATCCACAACACATGGAGTGCGAATCCAGCGCCGAACAAGATCAGGACAATGAGTAAAGCCACTATGAGCAACATGCCGACTGCTGTGCCCGCTGCGTCTCCAGGTCAAACGATGAGCGCAACGGTCGCAGTTCTGTTGCATCCATACGCGGGTGGCACCTTCAGAACGCTGACTTTCAAATCGCCGTTTCCCTGAGGATGCTTCGGGTAGTGGTACTGAAGCGGGTGGCAAACGGAGATTGGCCGCCGATACACCACGAGTTGTCCCCCGTACTTTGGTGTCTGATGCGTTCGAGAGAACAAATGGAATCGAGAACTGCTCTCACTTCAAACGGAGCCCAAGCTGCAGCAACACAGGAATCCGACGCAGAACGCAGCAATCGCAACTTGAGCGACCTGCTCCAAGAGCTCCGTGTGGCTGGGCTCGGCGTCCAGGTGCTCTTCGGGTTCCTGCTGTCGCTGCCCTTCACGGTCAGGTTCGCTCGGCTCGACAGTACTGAGCGGAACATCTACCGCGTGAGTGTGCTCTGTGCCGTGCTGGCCATCGTTCTTCTCGTCAGCCCGGTGGCGTACCACCGCTGGGTTTTCCGGCGCCACGCAAGGGCGAAGATGCTCAGGCTGGCCAACGTGCAGGCCCTGTGGGGACTCGGCATGGTCGCGCTGGCCGTGTGTTCGGCGGTGTGGCTCGTCCTTATGGTCGTGGGACTGAACTGGGCGGTTGCGTTGTTGGGCGCACTCATCACGGCCGCCTTCGCAGTCTTGTGGTTCGTGCTCCCGATCGTCGATCGCAGGCGACGGGATCGAGAAGAGCACCCACTGCAATCTTCCGTTCAGGACAAACCTTGGAAGTAGTCGATTCGTCCAACCCGAGAGCCCGCGAGGGAAATTACTCGCCGAACAGATCTCGCAGGCGCGCCATCTGGTCGGGCACGATCCGCCACCACATCCATCGACCCCGCTTCTCACCCTCGATGAGCCCTGCCTCGCTCAGAACCTTGGTGTGATGCGAGATGGTCGGCTGACTCTTGGCCAGGGGGGCCTCGAGATTGCAGCTGCAGACCTC
>JBPYFR010000272.1:0-4318 GCA_051985685.1 Acidimicrobiales bacterium | reverse complement strand
GCTGGCGGAGCGCCACGTCGGTCTCCCTTGTCCCCAAATCGTCCACAGCCTGTGCCCGATCTGATCTCGCGATGGGCCTGTATCGGATCTCCCGATCGGCCTTTCACGGGGATGCGGCACGTGCTTTGCTCGGAGCGTGCAGACGAACGCTCCGCTGAGCTTCCAGGCGAGCTCGGAGGGCGTGCTCCCCGGGCAGCTCTTGGAGCGGGCCATCCGCGCCGGGTACATCGACGCCGGGCGTTTCAAGATCCCCGAAACAAACGTCCAGCCCGCCAGCCTCGACCTGCGGCTCGGCGAGCGTGCCCTTCGCATCCGTTGCAGCTTCCTGCCGGGCAGCGACACCGTCGATCGGAAGCTGAAGGACTACGTCCTCGACGAGATCGACCTGCGGGGCGACGGCGCCATGCTCGAGACACGCTGCCCTTACCTGATCGAGCTCAAGGAGCACCTCGATCTCCCAGCTGGATTGCGGGGTAAGGCCAACCCGAAGAGCTCGACCGGTCGGATCGACGTCTTCACGCGGGTGATCACGGATCTCTCCGACCGCTTCGACGAGGTGGCGGCCGGATACACCGGACCCTTGTACCTCGAGGTCGTTCCGCTGTCGTTCCCGATCCGTGTGCGCGAGGACCTGACGCTCAACCAGTTGCGTCTCTCCATGGGCCGCCCGACGCTCAGCGACGACGAGGTCCGAGCCGCCCACGCCGCTGAGCCCATGCTTTTCCGGCAGGGCCAGCCCGTGCCGGTCGAGGAGCTCGTGCTGTCCGATGGCCTCTTCCTTGGGCTCGACCTCCGGGGGGACGAACGGGGCCGGGTCGGTCACAGCACGCGCGACAGCGCGCCGCTGCTGGACTTGACCGCCGGCGCCGAGGTCGACCCCGCACCGTTCTGGGACCCGGTTCACAACGAGGACGGCGACCGTCTCGTCCTCTCACCGAAGCGCTTCTACCTCCTTATGTCGAAGGAGGCCGTGAGCATTCCGCCGTGGTTAGCCGCAGAGATGACGGCGTACGACCCAACCAGCGGCGAATTGCGCACCCATTACGCCGGGTTCTTCGATCCCGGTTTCGGCTACGACGCCCAGGGCCGGTTCCGAGGGTCCCGGGCCGCACTCGAGGTGCGCGCGCACGACGTCCCGTTCATGGTCGAAAATGGACAGCCAGTCTGTAAGTTGACGTTCGAGCGGATGCTCGAGGAACCCAATGCGCTCTACGGGTCGAGCATCGGCTCGTCGTACCAGCAACAGGAAGAGACGCTGAGTAGGTATTTCCGTCGCTCGCAGGAGTCACATCGGGAGTCGTAGCGGTTCGGCCCCGGTCGCGCCACCCGGTGGGATACCGCCGCGACGAATTTCGTCGTGAGGAGTCCGAAAAAGGCCATGGTGCGAGGAAGACGGTTGTCGTGACGACGCAACGTTTAGTCGAGCGGCGTACTGCTATCCCCGGTTTTCCGACTGTGACACGGGGGTTTTAGAGGGATGCGAGACTAATCCTCCTGCCTGGTAGGCACGCCGTCCGACCCGTTATATTGTGACGGAGAGGGGTGTTTCTTTCTGGGTGACGAGGGGGTCGCCGTGCCTTCCAGGGAATTGGATCCCTGGGCCTAGCCCCTGTGACACGGACATTCCGATGGAGGGACGGAGGATCGATGTCCGATAGGGCTGACGACTATAGAACCCTGGAGGACATCTTCACGTCCCGTGACTTCGGCCATTCCGCGGCCGAAGCCACGGGCTTCGGCGCCGCCGTGGGAAGCACGGCCCGGCCAAAGCGCCGCCGGCGTCCGTACGAGCGAGCCGTCGCCACCATGAGCGGGATTGCAGCCGCGCTCTTGCTCGTCCTCGCGGGCCTTACGGTCGGCTCCAGCCACACGCCATCGAGCACAACCTCATCGGCGCTTCCCTCCACGGCACCGAACGTCCCCTCGCTTCCCGCGGGCCCCCAGGCTGGTGCCGCCACCGGCGGCTCGGGCGCGAGTGGGAGCAGTCCGAGCGCCTCCGCACCCCAGAGTCCCACTTCGTCTGGCGGTCTTTCTGCCAGCGCACCTTCTGGTGGCGCACCAACAACGGGGTCCGGAGGGGGAGTTGGTTCGACCGTGAGCCAGCCGACCGCGTCGTCGGCACCTACAGCCACTTCCGCGACGTTGGCGAGCCTCACCACCAACACCGCTCCCGCTGGGACTGGCGCCCCCGTCGCGACACCGCCGGCCGCAACGACGCCTCCGGCGCCGGCCGTAACCACGCCCCCGCCGCCCGTCACCACGCCTCCGCCGCCGTCGTCCAACCCGGGTCATCCCGCCGTCACCCCGCCTCCGCCACCCAGGGGACAGGGCAACGGCAACGGTCAGGGCGACGGCAACGGGCAGGGCAACGGCAATGGGCAGGGCAACGACAACGCGCAGGACAACGGCAACGCGCAGGGTAACGCCAACGCGCCGGGCAACAACGGGCAGGGCAACAACGGGCAGGGCAACGGCAACGCCAACGCGCCGGGCAACGGCAACGCCAACGCGCAGAGCCAGGGTGACAACAGTGGCAGCGCGCCCAGCAGCGCCGTGGGTGGCGCCCCCGGCAACGGTGTGAGCGCCACGGGTCAGGGCAACGGGCCGGGCAAAGGTCAGGGCAACGGGCAGAGTGCCGATCAGGACGGCGACGGAGACGCCGATGTCCAAGGTGTGAGCACCGAGCCTGGCGGCGCGCCGGCTCCCGGCTCCGGCGCGACCGAGGGCGCTTCCGCCCCGCCGCCCACTGAGCAGGGGAGCCCCGGCAGCCACTGACCGCGTCGGCCCGCACCCCGGGACGACGACGCAGCCACGCTTCTTCGCTGAACGGCGCCGGGCACCAAGCTGCTAAGCCTTGCGAGTGCCCCCGCTGGGGCGTCGGAGCGACGAGCGAGGTCAGTCATGAACTACACGAACCTGGGTGCATCCGGCCTGCGAGTCTCGAGGATCTGCCTCGGGATGATGGGGTTCGGCAACGAAAGCGAGCGGCCCTGGGTGGTCGACGAGGAGGCCGCCGAGCCGATCGTGCGCACCGCCGTCGAGGGCGGCGTCACCTTCTTCGACACGGCGGACACGTATTCGGGCGGCGCCAGCGAGGTGGCGACCGGGCGGTTGGTGCCCAAGTTCCTCACCCGGGACGAGGTGGTGATCGCGACCAAGGTCTTCATGCCGGTCACTCCGGGGGAGAACGGCGGAGGCCTGTCGCGCAAGCACATCTTGTCCGCCATCGACGCGTCGTTGCGCCGCCTCGGCATGGACTACGTCGACCTCTACCAGATCCACCGCTGGGATCCGCGTACGCCGATTGAAGAGACGATGGAAGCGCTGCACTCGGTGGTGCAAGCCGGAAAGGCGCGCTACATCGGCGCCAGCAGCATGTTCGCCTGGCAGTTCGCCAAGGCGCAGCACACGGCAGAGACGAACGGCTGGACGAAGTTCGTGTCGATGCAGAACCACTACAACCTGATTTATCGGGAGGAGGAGCGCGAGATGATCCCGCTCTGCCTCGATCAGGGGGTCGGGTGCATCCCCTGGAGCCCGCTCGCCCGCGGTGTTCTCGCCGGGAACCGCAGCCGTGACGGCGGACGGCACACGACGCGTTCGAGCACCGACCCGTTCACGGACTACCTGTACGCCCAGCCGACCGACTTCGACGTCGTCGATGCCGCGGTCGAGGTCGCAACGGCGCGCGGCGTCTCGAGCGCGCAGGTCGCCCTCGCGTGGCTGCTCGCCAAGCCAGGGGTGACGGCCCCCATCGTCGGGTCGACGAAGGAGAACCACCTGCGGGAGGCGCTGGAGGGCGAGCAGCTCGAGCTGTCCGAGGACGAGGTGGAGAGGCTCCAAAAGCCCTACATGCCCCACCCGGTGCTCGGGCACTTCTGAGGACAGCGTCGCCCCGGGCAACGCCGCGCCGTCCGGTAGGGTCAGCGCCCGGTGGGTCACTGAGAGATCGGGGGTGCAATGCGGGTCGCGCTGACGGTGGCTGACTTCTTGGACAGGGCGGCGCTCGTCTACGGACACCGCACCGCCGTGGTGGACGAACCCGGCGTCCCGGGCTCGCTCGGGAGTCTGACCTACGCCGAGCTGGCGGCGCGGGCCCGGGGCATGGCCCTGGCTCTCGACGACCTCGGGGTCGAACACGGCGAGCGGGTGGCGCTCGTGAGCCCGAACTCGGCCCGCTTCCTGGCCGCGTTCTTCGGAGTGAGTGGCTTCGGACGCATCCTCGTCCCGATCAACTTCCGGTTGACCGCGGACGAGATCGGCTTCGTGGTCGAGCACTCCGGGGCGTCGGTCCTCCTGTACGACCCCGAACTCGCGG
>JBPYFR010000271.1:0-3555 GCA_051985685.1 Acidimicrobiales bacterium | reverse complement strand
CCACTTGACTCGGGGGATCATCGAGACTCTGGCGGAGGCCGGAAACCCCTTCAGCATCTTGACCAAGTCCACGCTCATCCTCCGCGATGCCGCGCTCTTGGCCGCGGCGTCGCAGCGGACCGAGGTGGAGGTGTCGTTCTCGGTGGGAACGCTGGACCGCTCCGTGTGGCGGCTGACCGAGCCGGGCACGCCCCCGCCGGAGCGCCGGATCGAGGCGATGCGCCGCCTGACCGACCTGGGCATTCCGTGCGGCGTCCTGGTGGCCCCGGTGCTCCCCGGACTCTCCGACTCCGAGGCGCAGCTGACCGAGGTGGTGGAGGCGTGCGCCGCCGCCGGGGCGGTGTCCATCGGCGGTGTCGCCTTGCACCTGCGCGGGAGCGTGCGGGGGCACTACCTCGACTGGCTGCAAGGGGTGCGACCCGACCTGGTGACGCTGCACGGGCGGCGCTTCCGCCGGGGCGCCTACCAAGAAGAGGCGGAGCGAGAACGGGTCGAGCGCATCGTGCGCGGCGCCGCGCGGCGGTGCGGGGTGACCGGCCGGGAGCGCTATCGGGCGGCGACGCCGGTGCCGACCACGCCGCGCCACCGATCGGAGAGCGAGCACAGCGAGCAGGGCTCCCAGCTGCGACTGCTCTGACGTCGAGCGTTCGATCGCGGCCCCTCTTCTTCCTACGATCGTGGCCTGATGTTGGGTGCTCCGAGGGGCGTGTGACCCGCGCCGTCACCGCCATCGCGCACCGGGGTGACCCGAGAGGGGCGCGAGAGAACACGCCGGCGGCGTTCTCGTCGGCCGTGGCGCTCGGGGCGGACATGGTGGAGCTCGACCTGCGGCGAACCCGGGACGGGGAGATCGTGGTGCTCCACGACCAGTCGCTGCTCCGGCTCTGGGAACGGGACGTCGCGGTGGGCGACCTGGACTGGGCGGAGGTGGCGCGACTGGGCGCGGGCGCCGAGCGCATCCCCCTGCTGCGGGAGGTGCTGGCGGCGGTGTCACTGCCGCTCATGATCGACTTCACCCGGCGCGAGGTGGTCGAGGGCGCGCTCGGGGCCGTCGACGAGGGGCAGGCGCTCGAGCGGTCCCTGTTCGTGAGCGGCAATGTCGCGGCGCTCAGGATGCTGCGCAGTTTGTCCGGTGAGGCCCGGATCGGACTCACCTGGACCGAGACCGGGGCCGTCCCCCTGACGCTGCTGGCCGAGCTGGGAGCCGAGTACTGGAACCCGACTTTCGAGTTGGTCAGCGGGGAGGCGGTCGCCGCCGTGCACGAGTCGGGGCGGCGGGTCTCGACGTGGACGGTGGACGAGCCCGAGGACATGGCGCGCGTGCACGACCAGGGGGTCGATGCGATCGTGAGCAACCGGGTGGAGGAGCTGCTGCGCTTCTTGGGGCGAGCGTGACGAGGAACGCTCTCTCAGACCACCTCCGGTCACCAGACGCCGGGAAGCATCTTCCACCGCACCTTTTCGCAGTAGGCAGCGTGCTTGGGGTTCGTCGCGAGAACACGTTCCTCGGCCACTATCCGCCCCACGTTGAACGCCGTGGCGACGACAACCACGATGGCGTTCCGAACCGAGATGCTCTGCAACACATAACCGCCCTGGAGCAGGACGTACGACGCGTAGATGGGATGGCGAACGAGGGCGTAGGGACCGCGGCGGACCAGGCCTCGGTCGGCGGCTGCGAAGCCGAACGATCGGCCCAGCGCGAGGAACGACACCGTGCTGATGGCCAAGCCAAGGAGCTGCAGGGCGAGGCCGGCGTCGAACGCCCACTGCAGATGGGCGCCGTTGGGCCGCAAGAGGACGGGGACGAAAGTTCCCCCGAAGGCGAGGAACCAATCGCCCATACGGCGGGTCACGATGCGGGCCCGGTGACGAACGAGGTAGGCCACGACGACCACCATCTGCTCGGCGAAGAATGCGATCCCGATCAGGCGATGGGTCTGGAGATAGGCCTGCAGGGTGACGTAGGCGAAGTAGCCGGCTCCGGCCGCCCCGATGAGGTTGGCGGAGATCGTGACGACCCATGTGCCCCTCGGTGACAGGGCTGGCACCCCGATTCGTCGGCCCATGGGCAACGCGGCTGGGCTCGCCGCACGGATCGGCGGCTGAGAGGCCTCGGCGTCCACCCGGTCGCCGCGACCGCGCCGCACGCTCACCGCAAGCAGAGGCGGTGCCGCGGCATCATGAGAACGCAGCGGGGGTTCACTGCCTCAGGTCCCCGTCGGCGTCGTTCGCTCCGGCGACGTGAGGAGCCGCTCCAGCACGGCGTCGATGCTGAACCGGCCGGCGCCGAGGAGGGCGACCACCAGCGCCAGGACACCGAGGGCGATGTTCAGTTGATACCCGGGAGGCTGGCTCGTCGAGTTGATCCCCGTGGCCCAGGTGACGGTGATCATCGCCATCACCATGTCGCCGAACAGTGCCAGCCCGGCGAGACGAGTTGCGAAGCCCAGGGCCATGGCGACGCCGCCTCCGAATTCGATCAGGCCGCCCAGCACGGCGAAGAACCCTCCCGGATGGAGGTGGGCGGTGTCGGAGAAGTACAACGCGGTGCCGTGGATACCCGGTCCGTTGAAGGCCCCGAAGAGCTTCCCGGCCCCGTAGTAGATGAAGATCCAAGCCAGCGCGATGCGACCCACCAAGACGGCGGCGTCCATCAGCGGGTCCGCCGATCGGACGCTGAACACGAATCTCAGTGCATCGCGGCCGCGGTGAGAGCGCGCGGGCAGCGAGGCCGTCACCACTAGGGCCCCCGGGAGGTCCCAACTTCGCGAACGGATACCAGCTCCACTGGCTCGGTCATAGCACGGAACGGCCCTGCGAGTTGCGCCGCCAGGACCGCCAGGTGACGCGGCCGAGGTCCCGCCTGCTCGACCGCCAGGGGTCGTCCCGGGATGCCGGTGTCGATCCTTATCGTCTCCGTGGTGGGAAAGATCGCCCGATGGAAGAGCTGGTCCCAGACCGTGAGTGCGAAACCGAGGTTGACGTCTTGGGCGCCGTCCAGGCGGTGGTGGATGCGGTGATAGTTGGGGCTCACGAGTATGCGTCCCAGCGGCCCGAACCCCAGGTTGGTGTTTGAGTGGGCGAGGGCCACGATCCCGCCGTAGGCGATCAACACCGTCATCGATACCACGCCGTTGTTCAGGAGGACCAGGCCGGGCACCAAGGCGAGGAGATAGGAGACGTGAATGAAGGGGTGGGTCCGGAAGACAGTCAGCGCGTTCAGGTCCTCTTGCGAGTGGTGCAGTTCATGGAAGCGCCAAAGCACGCGCACTCGGTGATTGGCCAGATGGACGAACCAGTTACACCCGTCCATCGCCACGAAGATCACAGCGACCGCCATCACACGAGGCACGAGCCCCATCCGCGGCAGCACGACCCAGGGCAACGCCTTGTGGACGACCTCGGTGAAGGAGAGCGTCAGCGCCGTCATGAGCGGTACCACCACGGTGAAGTTCAGGATCGTGTAGATGACGTCCTGGCGGTGGCCACGAGCGACGAGGGACCGCTGTTGCGCGGGCCGCACCCGCTCCACGATCAGGATGACCCCGAGGA
>JBPYFR010000270.1:0-10363 GCA_051985685.1 Acidimicrobiales bacterium | reverse complement strand
GGATGGGACGAGGTCGGCTCCGTGCGGAAGCGCGCGTAACGCCAGACCCAGCTGCCGTCCTCGCGCTGGACGGCGTTGTGGAGGATGCCGCGCCGGAGTGAGGACTCCGAGCGGCCCGGATTGTGCTCGATGGTACGCGCCAGGATCTCGTCGAAGCTGGCGAAGCTCGGAGGTCCGTTGACGAAGTTGACGATCGGCGCCGCTCTCTCCGCGTTCACGCCGGGGGTGACGTCGACCAGCACGAGCGCGCGCACGAGCTGCGGCGCGTGGTCTGCCAGCGCCAGCGACGACATGCCGCCGAGCGACATGCCCACGACCCCGCGTGCCTCGGGCGCCAGCTCGGCCACGACCGTGGCCAGGTCGCGCCCGTTGCTCCCGACCGAGATGGAACCGTCGGGCCCGCCGTCGGAGTGGCCGTGGCCAGGGAGGTCGACGGCCAGCAGAGGCCGGCCCAGAGCGAGGGCGACCGTGTCCCAGGTGTGGGCGTTCTGGGCGCCTCCGTGCACGAGCACGAGCTCCGGGGGCGAGCTGCCCCAGATGAGGCTGGAGACGACCCGGCCGGGAGACACCTCGACGTCGACCCGGCGCACCTCGGGCGGGCCGGGATAGGGGATGCCGTACTCGGCCGCGTTCTCGTGGAAGAGCCCGAATTCGTCGTACGGCACCAGCTCCGGCACAGCACGAGTGTCCCATACGCCCACGGCGGGCTCGGGCGGGCTAAGAATGCGGCGATGCGTCCACGTCGCCTGTCCGCCGTCGTCCTGGCCGCCGGGGAAGGGACCCGCATGCGCTCAGAGCGGCCGAAGCCGCTGCATCTCCTATGTGGGCGCCCGATGATCCTGCACGTGCTCGATGCCATGGCTGAGATCGACGTGCGCCGGGTCGTCGTGGTAGTCGGCCACCGGGCCGAGTGGGTGACGAAGACCCTGGTGCAGCTCGCCCCGCCCACCATGGCGATCGAATTCGTGGAGCAGTTGACCCAGGCCGGGACCGGGGACGCCCTCGCCGTCGGGCTGACCGGCCTCCCCGACGACGACGACGAAGTCGAGGACGTGGTCGTGCTGCCCGGCGACACACCGCTCCTACGACCGCAGACCCTGGCCGCGCTCGTGCGGGCGCACCGGGCCGAGGACGCCGGTGCCACGCTCCTCACTGCCGTGGTCGAGGACGCCCACGGCTACGGCCGGGTCGTGCACGACAAGGACGGAGCGGTGTCCCGGGTGGTCGAAGAGGTCGACGCCACTGAGCAGGAGAAGCAGATCACCGAGGTCAACACGTCCATCTACTGCTTTCGCCGCAGCATCCTCGCTCCCACGCTCCGCCGGCTCAGCCCCGCCAACGCCAAGGGGGAGTACTACCTGACCGACGCGGTCGGCGTGCTGAGCAGCGCCGGGTACCAAGTGACCGCCCTGGTCCTGCCGGACTCCATGGAGGCGGCCGGCGTCAACGACCGGGCGCAGCTCGCCGTCGCCGAAGCCGAGCTGCGCGATCGGATCAACGAGCGCTGGATGCGCCGGGGTGTGACGATGTGGGACCCCGAGCGCACCTACGTGGACGCGCGGGCCAGCCTCGAGGCCGACGTGTCGCTTCTCCCCGGTGTCGTCCTCCGTGGCGAGTGCTCGGTCGGCGCGGGGAGCGAGATCGGGCCCAACTGCATGCTCACCGACACCCGTGTCGGCCGTGGCGCGGTGGTGATGGAGAGCGTCTGCGCCCTGGCCACGATCGGAGACGGCGCGCGGGTCGGGCCTTATTGCGTGTTGGAGCCCGGTGCGGACGTCGCGGCGGGGGCCGAGATCGGTCCGCACACCGTCGTGGCCGGGCCGGAGACGTGATACGCCCGGGGACGGCACCAGCGGCGGGCAGTAGCGTGGAGTCGTGGAACTGATACCGAGGCGCCGACTGGAGCTGGTCTCCGGGCGCTGCCACCCGGCGTTGGCCCAGGACATCGCCGCCCATCTGGGCGTCGAGCTCGGCGAGGCGAACCTGCGCGAATTCTCGAACGGCGAGATCTACTGCCGGTACGACATCTCCATCCGCGGTTGCGACGTCTTCATCATCCAGACGCACGCCAGCCCGGTGAACGACTCGTTGATGGAGCAGCTGATCATGATCGACGCCGCCAAGCGGGCGTCGGCCAAGCGCATCACCGCGGTGTGCCCGTACTACGGCTACTCGCGCCAGGACCGCAAGTCGACCGGGCGCGAGCCGATCACGGCGAAGCTGGTGGCCGACATGCTGTCCGCCGCCGGGGCCGACCGGGTGATCAGCGTGGACCTGCACTCGGGCCAGATCCAGGGCTTCTTCGACACGCCCTTCGACCACCTCGTCGCGGCCCCGGTGCTCGAGGGGTATATGCGCGAGCACTTCGGCGACGACGTCGTGGTCGTGGCGCCGGATTCCGGCCGGGTGAAGGTGGCCGAGCGCTACAGCCAGCACCTGGGTTGCGAGCTGGCCCTCATCCACAAGACGCGCCCCCGCGGCACGTACAACGAGGTCCAGGCGCGCACCGTGATCGGCGAGGTCGACGGCCGCCACTGTGTGCTCATCGACGACATGATCGACACGGCCGGGACGGTCTGCGCCGCCGCCGAGCTCCTGGCTGAGGCAGGCGCCGCGGACATCTCGGCCATGGCCACCCACGGCCTCCTGTCGGACCCCGCGGTCGACCGGCTCAAAGCCGCGCCGATCTCGCGGGTGGTGGTGACGGACACGCTTCCGGTGGCCGAGGACCGCAGCTTCGACAAGCTCGAGATCCTGTCGGTGTCCAAGATCATCGCCGACGCCATCGACGCCGTCTTCGAGGACACCTCGGTGTCCGAGCTCTTTGGCGGGGACAACCTGGTCTAGGAGGTCGGGCAATGAGGTCCGCCATCGTCCTCAGCGCGTGCCCCGCCTCACCGGTCGGCCTTGGCGGGGCGACGGTCTCTCGAGCACCGATGCGTGAAGCTTCGAGTCGTCATACGCACCTCGCGAACGAACACGCACACGCCCGCCGGTCTCACAAGATCTCGGGACAGCCTCTTTGACCGGCCCCGCGACAGAGGATTTCAAGGGGACCCCCGTCAAGCGGGCTGCGCCCCGACACGCGCGACGTAGATCAGAGGGAATGTCACCACGACGCCTCGTGGGATTGGGCGCCTGCATTGTGGTCGTCATTTGTTCTTCAATCGCTTTGCTCGCCGCCGTGCACACGTCGCTCGCCACTACCTCGTCACTCGACTCGCCGAGCCAAATGACGGCCGAGCGCTTGGCGTATCAAAACTTCGGTTGTCTCGGTGATGCATTCCGTCGGGCGGTGCCTAAGGATGCGACCGTCTACGTCGCCAACGGAAGCGTCTCACCGGGGCGGGCGTACCTGCTCGAGGTGGCGGCCCTTTGGGCGACCCCGGTCGCATCGCGGCGAACGGCCGCCTGGGAGGCGTCCCTTCAGCCGGGGAAAGAATGTTCGGGGTACTCGCTCAAGGTCACCAAGTTGCGATGACCGGGCAACTGATCGCTGCTCTCGCCTTGCTGATCATGCCGGCGATACTTCCGTCGGTCGCCCTCTTCGGTTCGCGGCCTCTCACCATCTTCGTGACGCCACTTGTGGGATCGGTCCTGGCGGCGATTGCAGCGGAACTCGAGATCGTCCTGGGTTCGTCCCTCTTGACTTGGTATGTCGTCTTGTTCGCGGTGGCCAATGTGCTCGCAGTGGTCCGTTTGGGCCGCGTGTATCGCTGGCGCAGCGTGTCTGCCGAAGTTGGCGTCCGCGTCCCCACTGAAGGTCGTGGCGATGGAAAACGCGTCGTCCGTTTCCGACCCAGCGGGTGGTCTTGCATCACAGTGGCCGTGATGACACTCGCGGTGCTCTGGCCTCTTCAGGCTCTTCGCGCGCCGATTGTTTCCTGGGACGCGTACGCAATATGGACTCTGCATTCGCTGTTCATCTACGGGGGACACGATGTGTTTCGCGCCGGCCTCACGAACCCCGTCTATGGGTTCTCCAACCCGAACTACCCGCCTCTCGTTCCGGCCAGCGGAGCATTGGGCTTTGCCGCGAATGGGATGGTGAACCTCAGGATCGCAGTCATTCTCACGTCACTGTTGAACGCCAGTGCGCTCGCATCATTGGGCTGTGCCGTGACCGCCACTCTGGGTGCCCATGGACGAACTTCGGCGAGGATCGCCGCGCTGGTTGCAGGTGCCAGCCTTTGCCTCATCGGCTTTGGCCTGAGCGGAGTCAACGGGGTCGGGGGAGAAGCGGACCTGCTTTGGTCAGCCGCCGCAACGGCGGCGATCGTCATCGGATTCATACTCCCTCGATCAGGTCCGAATCTCCTCGCAGCGTGGGTATGTGCGACTGTTGCCGGCCTCACCAAAAACGAAGGTCTCGTCACCGCGTTGCTCATTTTCGTGCTTCTTATGGTCCGCTATGTGCCAACGCCGCCAAGTGAGATGCCGCGAGAACCTGCAACATCCCGAACGAATGTCGCACGGTACGGGTGGCTGGGCTGGGCAATGCGAGTGGCCGCTCTCGCCGCGGCCATGTCTCTTCCGAGCGTGTCCTGGTCCCTCTATGCCAAGTACGCAGGCATTAGAAGTGATTTCGTCGGACCGTCGGGGCAACTGCTCAGTTACCGGTTCCACGCCACAGCCGCCGCGGTCTTCGACAACTTGCACGTCGCGCCACTCGCGATCGGAGTCGCGGTCATTGGGGCTGTCTTCTTGAGGGCAACTCGCCAGAGGCTCGGTGTCGGAAATGACTTGTGGCTGTGGCTGATCGTCATCGGGTCACTTGGAGCGCTTGTCGTGACCTATGTGTTCGGGGCGCTCGAGATCCATTACTGGCTGTCCTCATCGGCGGGCCGCACGACGACCTTCGAGAACCTCGCCCTGTACTGTGACATGGCGCTTTGGCTCGTCGTCGCCTTTTCGACCGACGCCGCTGAGTTACCCGTCAGGTTGCCAGAGTTGAACAGGCGAAGCGTCCGAGGTTTGGCGGTGCTGAACCACTCTTCAGCCGAACCAGCCTCGCCCGAACGTGCCTCACCCGAACGCGCCTGACCCGAACGGGCCTGACCCGAACGGGCCTGACCCTAAGACGTCGGCAGATTTGCAGTTTGTACGAGGTCTGCTTGCTGTGGCGCGGCAAAAGCGACCCTCCTGAGGCGTGCCCGCTGGTCGGAGGACCAGCGGGGCGGCTACGCTGGAAGGCCGTTCGCCGGGCGTCTCGTCGCCGGGCGCGCGTTTTCGCTCTCGTCACCCGAGGAGATCCGTAATGGCCGAAGTCGTTCTTGCTGCCGAGGTTGGGCGCCCCCTCGGCTCGCGCGCCGTTCGGCGGCTACGCCGCGAGGGGAAGATCCCGGGCGTCATCTACGGGCACGGGACCGAGCCGGTGCCGATCGCCGTCGGGGCGCGGGAGCTCCGGGTAGCCCTGACCGGCGAGGCGGGCATCAACCAGCTGCTCTCGCTCAACACCGGGTCGGGGACCTACCTGACCATCGCCCGTGAGATGCAGCGGCACCCGGTTGCGCAGACGGTCACTCACGTCGACTTCGTGATCGTCCGACGGGACGAGGTCATCACCGCCGACGTGCCGGTGGTTCTGGTCGGGGAGGCGATCGAGGTCCAACACGGAGACGGCCTGGTCGAGCAGCAAACGTTCACCCTCGCCATCAGGGCGCTGCCCGCCGACATCCCGTCTTCTCTCGAGGCCGACATCAGCGGCCTCACCATCGGCGGCCAGGTCCGCGTGTCGGATTTGAGCCTGCCCCAGGGTGTCACGACCGACGTCGACCTGGAGACCCCGGTGGTCATGGGCCAGCCGCCCCGAGTCGTCACCCTCGAGGAGGAGGAAGCGGAGGCGGCCGAGGGCGAAGGCGAGGAGGCAGCCGCTGCGGCGGAGACCGCCGAAGCACCGAGCGAGGCGCCCCCGACCGCCAGCGCCGACGAGGGCTAAGTCCTGCGCCGCCGTTTTGCCCGGTCGGAGCGCCGGGGCACGCCGGCGGACCTGCTCGTCGTCGGTCTTGGCAACCCGGGGCCCGAGTTCGAGGGGAGCCTGCACAACGCCGGGTCCGATGCGGTGGTGCTCCTCGCCGCGCGCCACGGAGCCTCCCTGCGAGCGGAGAAGGGAGTGGCAGCCAGAGTCTCGGTGGTCACCATGGCTGGCCGAAAGGTCGCGCTCGCCGTGCCCACCACGTTCATGAACGAGTCCGGAGTCGCCGTCAGGGGCTTGGTGCGCCGCTTCGGGATGACCGACCCGGCGGCCATTGTGATCGTGCACGACGAGCTCGACCTCCCGCCGGGCACCGTGCGCCTCAAGTCCGGTGGCGGTCTGGCGGGGCACAATGGCCTGCGCTCCATTGAGGCCCACCTCCACTCGACCGAGTTCGTCCGGGTGCGCATCGGCGTAGGGAAGCCGCCGATTGCGGCGCAGGGCGCCTCGCATGTCCTCAAACGGCCGCCGAAAGCGGTTCGTCAATTGGTCCGCGCGGCAGAGGAGACGGCGGCGGACTCCGTGGAACGAATCGCAGAGGAGGGGTTGGAAGCCGCGATGCTCTGGTGCCACTCGCTGCCCACGTGATGGTGTCTTCGCCTCCTCCGACCGGGACGCTCGAGCGGGGCGCCGGCGCCCTGGCCGTCGTTCCGCATCTCTTGCGGAATGACCCCGTCGTGGCCGCGCTCGTGGGCTCCGCCGACGCGACCCTGGCCGTCCCGGAGGCGGCGCAGGCAGTCGTCGTCGCCGCGCTGGCGGCGTTCACCGCGCGGACGCCAATCCTGGTCGTCACCGCCACCGGGCTGGACGCGGAGCGCCTCGGGGACGACCTCGCCTGCCTCCTTCCCTGCGAGCCTCCTGTCGACACCGAGCCGGGCGTCGTCGGTGCGCTCGACGCGCCGGTGGCCTTTTTCCCGGCCTGGGAGACCCTCCCGTTCGAACGGGTCAGCCCCGAGGTCGAGACCATGGGCAGGCGCCTGGCGGTGCTCCACGCCCTCACGGCCGAACCTGACGGCACCTTGCCTGCGCCGCCTCGCGTCGTGGTTGCGCCGGTGCGCGCGCTGCTCCAGCGGTTGGGCCCTCTCGAGGATACGGCGCCCATCGTGATCCGGCCCAGTCAGCAGGTGGACGTGGGCACGCTGCTGTCGCGGCTCGTGGCCAAGGGCTACCGGCGCGAGCACCAGGTCGAGCACCGGGGCGAGTTCGCCGTACGGGGAGGGATCGTCGACGTGTTCCCGTCCACGTGTGATGCGCCGGTGCGCATCGATCTCTGGGGCGACGAGGTCGACCGCTTGACCGAGTTCGCGGTCAGCGACCAACGATCGACCCGCGACCTGCCGGGCGTCGCGCTCTTCGGCTGTCGCGAGCTCGTCCCCACCCCCGAAGTGCGTCGCGCCGCGGAAGCGCTCTCGGTACAGCGCCCCTGGGGTGGCTCGGTGTGGGACCGGTTGGCGCGTGGGGATCAGTTCGACGGGATGGAGTCGTGGCTTCCCTTCTTGCACGTCGACGAGCAGGTGGTGCCCGACCTCCTGCCCGAGGCGGGCCAGGTGATCCTGGCGGAGCCGCGCCGGATCAGGGATCGCGGGGCCCAGTTGCTCGATGAGGAGGCGGCCCTGGCGGACACCCTGGCGTCCACCTGGGGTGCCAAGGAGGGCGAGGAAGATCCCTTCCCTCGGCTCCATCTCCCCTTTGAGCGGCTGCTCCGGTACTGCCGGGCGGGCGTCTCGGCGCTGCCACCGGTCCCGGAGGGGCCGTCGACGCCAACGCTGGCCGTGCGCCGGTTCGATCCTGCTGCGGGCGATCCGTCCCGGCTGGCCCACAGCGTCACCAGGCTGGTGGGCGAGGGCTTCTCGGTGACGCTGTGCGCCGCCACGGCGCACGGTGCGGAACGGCTGTCGGCCACGCTCGCCGACGAGGGAGTGCAAGCGCCGGTCCTGGCGGCGGCGCCGGCCACGGCCGGGCTCTGCGTGGTGGCCGCTCCGATCGAGACCGGATTCATCCTCCCCGACGCGAAGGTGGCCGTGCTCTCGGAGACGGACGTCACCGGGCGCCGGATGCCGCACCGTAAAGCGCGCCCCCGAGCGCGTTCTGCCGACGGGTTCTTCGACGACCTCGAGGCAGGCAGCTACGTCGTGCACCGCCAGCACGGTGTGGCCCGGTTCGACGGTGTCACCTCCATGACCATGGGCGGCGCGACGCGCGACTACTTGATCCTGCAGTACCGGGGGTCCGACCGGCTGTATCTCCCGGTCGAACAGATAGAGGCGATCACGCCCTACAGCGGGGGCGAGTCTCCGGCGCTCTCGAAGATGGGGGGCGCCGATTGGCAGCGCACCCGGGCCAAGGCACGCGCTGCGGCTGGAGAGGTCGCGGCAGAGCTCGTCGACCTGTACCGGCGGCGCCTCGCGGTGCAGGGTCACGCCTTCGCGCCGGACAGCCCCTGGCAGGCGGAGATGGAGTCCTCCTTCGGGTTCGTCGAGACCGACGACCAGCTGAAGGCGATCACCGACGTCAAGGCCGACATGGAGGACGCTCGGCCGATGGACCGGCTCGTGTGTGGCGACGTCGGCTTCGGGAAGACTGAGGTGGCCGTCCGGGCAGTGTTCAAGGCTGTGCAGGACGGTGCGCAGGCGGCCGTGTTGGCACCGACCACGCTGCTCGCTTCCCAGCATGCGCAGACCTTCGCAGATCGCTACGCGTCCTACCCGCTCCGGCTCGAGCTGCTGAGCCGGTTTCTCTCGCCTGCTCAACAGAAAGAGGTCGTGCAGGGCCTTGCGGACGGCAGTGTCGACGTGGTCATCGGGACTCACCGACTGCTCGCGCAGGACGTCCACTTCAAGAAGCTGGGCCTGCTGGTCGTCGACGAGGAGCAAAGGTTCGGCGTCACACACAAGGAGGCCGTGAAGCGGATTGCCGAAGGGGTCGACGTCCTGACGCTGACCGCCAGCCCGATCCCGCGCACGCTCGAAATGGCGCTCACTGGCATCAGGGACCTCTCCATGGTGAACACGCCGCCGGCCGACCGCCGGCCCATCCTCACCTACGTCGGGGAGCTCGACCAGGCGGCGGTGAGCGAGGCGCTCCGACGGGAGCTCTTGCGCGAGGGCCAGGCGTTCTACGTGCACAACCGCGTCTCCGACATCGAGCGTGTGGCACGGGAGCTACGCGACCTGGTTCCCGAGGCCCGCATCGCGGTCGCCCACGGCCAGATGGACGAGGGCAGCCTCGAGACGGTCGTGCTCGACTTCTGGCAGCGCCGCTACGACGTGCTTGTGTGCACCACCATCATCGAATCCGGCATCGACATGCCCTCGGTGAACACCCTCATCGTCGACCGGGCAGACCTTCTCGGGCTCGGGCAGCTGCACCAGATCCGGGGGCGGGTCGGCCGCGGGGCCCAGCGGGCGTATGCCTATCTGTTCCATCCGGTCGACCGCGTGCTGCCGGAACAGGCCTACGAGCGTCTGCGCACCATCGGTGAGCACACAGAGCTCGGGTCGGGCTTCAAGATCGCCATGCGCGACTTGGAGATCCGCGGGGCGGGCAACTTGCTGGGCTCCGACCAGTCCGGGCACATCGCAGCCGTCGGGTACGACCTCTACGTACAGCTGGTCGCAGAGGCGGTGGCCGAGGCGAGGGGAGAGGCCCGGCCGGCGCCGCCGACCGTCGTGATCGACGTCCCGGGCGACGCCCATCTCCCCAAGGACTATGTGGCCGCGGAGGACGCGCGCCTCGAGGCCTACCGCCGGCTCGCGGCCGCGACCACCGAGGCGGAGGTGGCCGACGTCGGCGTGGAGTGGGAGGACCGCTATGGCCCGCTGCCCGCCCCCGCCTTGGGCTTGCTCGCTCTGGCTCGGCTGCGTGCCGTCGCCATGGCGCGCGGGATAGAAGAGATCGCAATGAGCTCAGTCCGTCCCGGCGGGACGCGCCTGCCGGTGGTCCGTCTGTCACCGGTGTCGCTGCCAGCCAGCGCACAGGTACGCCTTCGTCGCGTGGCCCGGGACGCGACCTACCGCGAGGACATGGCACAGCTGCTGATGCCCGTTTCCTCCGAAGAGCCCGTGCCCGACGCAGTGCGGCGCGTGCTGGAGAATCTGATCCCGGCCGATTCCAGGAGCGATGGAGACACCTTGTAGCATGCGCGCCGCGTGAAACGCTTCGTCGTTCTGCTTGTCCTTCTTGCTTGCGGCCTCACCGCGGCCGCGCTCGCCGTGCCCACCAACGCAGCAACCGTGAACGGGACGACGATCAGCCAGCAGACCCTGAGCTCCGACGTGACGACCATCGCGGGCAGCGCCTACTACCAGTGCTACCTCAACTCCCAGGCGGCCCTGGGCCAGCAGCAACTGCCACCGGTCGTGGGCGCGGGCAAGGGAGAGAACGGCCAAC
>JBPYFR010000269.1:0-3699 GCA_051985685.1 Acidimicrobiales bacterium | reverse complement strand
TCGGCCGGCTCTTCGGGCACGAGCACGCGCCGGGGGACCTCTGCTCCCTCCGCCCCGTACACCTGGGACACGACGAGCGCCATGAACTCGGGGGCCGTGAGGTCCTCGACTTTCTCCGCCACAAAGCCGCGGTGGCCCACGACCCGGCCGCGACGCACCCGGAAGATCTGCACGGACGCCTCGAGCGGGTCTTCGGCGAGGCCCACCACATCGAAGTCTTCGGCCCGGTTGGATACCATCTGCTGCGTTTCGGCCGCCTTGTGCACGGCGGTGATGCGGTCGCGGAGGCGCGCGGCACGCTCGAACTGCAGCTCTTCGGACGCGACCAACATCTCGGCCTCCAGGCGCGCCAGCACCGGTTCCGTGTCGCCCGAGAGAAAGCCCATGAGGTCGTGCACATAGCCGTCGTAAGCCTCGTGATCGACCGCATCGATGCAGGGACCCGAGCAGCGTTCGATGTCGAACAGCAGGCAAGGGCGGCCGAGGCGCTCGTGCCGTGTGAACTTCGTGTCTGAGCACGTGCGGACGGGGAAGCTCCGCACCAGCAGGTCGAGCGTCGACCTGATCGCGCCCGCGTTGCCGTAGGGCCCGAAATAACGGACACCCTTTCGCTTCCGGCCCCGCACCACCGCCGGACGCGGCCACTCCTCGCTGACCGTCACCGCGAGCCAGGGGTAGCTCTTGTCGTCCTTCAGGCGGACGTTGTAGCGGGGCAGGTGCGCCTGAATAAGTGAGTGCTCGAGGATGAGCGCGTCGACCTCGGTGTCGACGACGACCCATTCCACGTGATCGGCCTGCGCGACCATCTGGGCCGTCCTGGGCATGAGCTTGGCCGAGTCCTGCCAGTAATTCGGCAATCGGTGCCGCAAGGACTTGGCCTTGCCTACGTAGAGGACGCGTCCCTCCGCGTCGTAGAACTGGTACGAGCCCGGGGCGTCCGGAATGGAGCTGGTCGGGGGACGGTCCTGCATCAAGCCCACTCTCGCGCAGTGCTCGGCGCGGGGCGGTACACTGGCGGTGCCGGCCTGGTTTCCGGCAGACAACCTCGCATCGAGGCCGACATACCCGCGGATGGGCGACCAGGCTGTCCCCGCCGGCCAGAATCGATGCTCTCCCTTAAAGGGGGCACAACAGATGCTCAGGCTCCAGGCGCCGCTCCCAGAGCGCTACACCACCGCGACCGACGACGAGCTGGCAGAGATGATCGGACGCGCCAAGGCGGAACTCGGCTCGCGCCTCTTCATTCTCGGCCACCACTACCAGCGCGATGACGTCATGCGCTGGGCCGACGCCCGAGGGGACTCGTTCGGACTGTCCCGCCTGGCCGCAGGCCAGACTGGCGCCGAATTCATCGTCTTCTGCGGGGTGCACTTCATGGCCGAATCCGCCGACGTCCTCACCGGCGACCACCAGAAGGTCGTCCTCCCCGACCTCAACGCGGGCTGTTCCATGGCCGACATGGCGGACATCGACCAGGTCGAGGACGCATGGGACGAGCTCGCCCGGGTCATCGACGTCGACACCCTGGTCCCTGTCACGTACATGAACTCTGCGGCGGCGTTGAAGGCGTTCGTCGGGCGGCACGGCGGCGCGGTGTGCACGTCCTCCAACGCCCGCGCCGTCCTGACGTGGGCGCTCGGCCGCGGGGAACGAGTCCTCTTTTTCCCCGACCAGCACCTGGGTCGGAACACGGGCTACGACCTCGGCTACGGGCCCGACGACATGCGGGTCTGGAACCCGCGCGCCACTCTCGGCGGGCTGACCGACCGGGAGGTCAAGGAGTCGACCCTGCTCTTGTGGAAGGGCCACTGCTCGGTCCACCAACGGTTCCGGCCCGAGCACGTCGAGGCCTTCCGGACCGAGCACCCTGACGGGATCGTGATGGTGCACCCGGAGTGCGCCCATGAGGTCGTTGAGCTCGGTGACGTCATCGGCTCCACCGACGGGATCATCCGCGCCGTCGCCGCCGCGCCGGCCGGCTCGGTCATCGGGGTCGCGACGGAGATCCACCTCGTCAAGCGGCTCGACGACGAGTCGCCCGACAAGACCGTCGTGTGCCTCGACCCGCTCGTGTGCCCCTGCTCGACGATGTCGCGCATCGACCCGCAGCACCTGGCCTGGGTGCTCGAGGGCTTGACCCAGGGCGAGGTGCGGAACCAGATCACGGTGGACGCCGCCACCGAGGAGTGGGCCAAGGTGGCGCTCGAGCGGATGCTCAGCATCACCTGACGCATACCCTGCGTCGGCCTGCACCGAGACTCCGGTCGTGCCCGTAGGGTCGGTCAGGACACGCTCGTCGTGGACCCGAATACAAGGAGGCGCCCGAGGTGACGACTGACTACCCCGCCCCAATCGCTCCCGCAAACCACGTCGAGCCGGTCCCGCGCCGGGTCCGAGCGGTGCTCGCGGGCCAGACTGTCTTCGACACGACGCGGGCGCGCTACGTCTGGGAGTGGCCCCCCTACCCCCAGTACTACATCCCGCTCGCCGACGTGCAGGACGGGGTTCTCGTCGACGAGGGCACGACCGAGGAGACCCCGCGCGGCGACGTCCGTGTGCACGGAGTACGGGTGGGCGAGGTGCACAAGCCCTCCGCCGCCAAGGTGCTCACTGCAGCCAAGGTCGAAGGGCTCGACGACACCGTCCGCTTCGAGTGGTCCGCGTTCGACGCCTGGTTCGAGGAGGACGAGCAGGTCTTCGTCCACCCCCACAACCCCTACTCGAGGATCGACACCCTGCGCTCGAGCCGGCGCTTGCGCGTCGAGTCGAAGGGGATCGTCCTCGCCGAGTCCTCGTCGCCGGTCATGCTGTTCGAGACGGGCCTCCCGACCCGGTACTACATGAACCCGACCGACATCGACTTCACCCATCTCGTCGCTTCCGACACGGTGACGGCCTGCCCGTACAAAGGAGTCACCAGTGGTTACTGGTCGGCCGACGTGGGCGGCTCCGTCCACCCCGACATCGCCTGGACCTATCGGTTCCCGCTCCGCGAAGTGCTTCCGATCGCCGGCCTCATCGCGTTCTACAACGAGAAGGTCGACCTCTTCCTGGACGACGCGAAGCTGGAGCGGCCGCACACCCACTTCTCGAAGTCCCGCTGACGCGTCGTCCTGTAGTGGCGCACGACGCGCATAACTGCATGGCCGTGGGCGAGATCGGCCCAGCTGGACCGGCCGAGATGTCCATAGCGGTCGCCCGCCTCGCAGAACTGGGCGGCGGTGGCCAAGTCGCAGTCCTCAACGGCAAAGTCATCGCTGAGGTGCCGCTTCCCATCGCTGGTCTGATGAGTGATCAGCCCGCGGCCGCGGTGGGCGGAGCAGTGGAGCACCTCGAGCAGATCGCAGCAGCTGAGCTCGGCATAAGAATCGTCACGCCGTTCATGTATCTGAGCTTCCTTGGCCTGTCGGTGATCCCGGAACTCAAGATCACTGACCGCGGACTCGTCGACGTCGCCAACTTCACGCTGACCAGCGTCACGCCTGATTGAGCACCCCGGCCGGGCCTACTTGGTCAGGCCGAGCACCGGCTTGAGCACCTCACCCGTGTGGCTGCCCGCCGTCTTTGCAACCTGCTCGGGTGTCCCCTCGGCGATCACCGTGCCGCCTTTGTCGCCTCCTTCGGGACCGAGGTCGATGATCCAGTCGGCGAACTTCCCCACGTCGAGGTTGTGCTCGATGATCACGACGGTGTTCCCCT
>JBPYFR010000268.1:0-3633 GCA_051985685.1 Acidimicrobiales bacterium | reverse complement strand
GCTCGGGGATCGCGAAGAACTCGCGTTCGGCGAGGGTGAGCAGCATCAACGGCGACAGCGCCACCACCGCGATGGGCGAGTGCATCCGATTGAGCAGGGAGTGCTCGGACCACGAGTCTCCCTTGGCGAGCAACCCGATCGGGTCGCCGTCACGCTGGACGAGAGCATGGCCGCTCACGATGACGTGCCAGCGGCGCACGGGCACGTCCTGAGCCTGCACCACCTGACCGGGGTGGGCTGTCGCGAGGTCGCACCGTTCGGCGATCTCTGCCAGCTCGGCCTCGGGGAGGTCGGCGAAGAGCGCCAGCGGTCGGAGTGGGGCGGTGGTGTCGTCGGATGCGGGCATGGGCGTCGGTGAGGGGGTAGGGGAGGGCATCGGGGTCGGAAGGTTCAGTGGTTCAGTGGTCCATCAGCGAGCGTGGTCCCCGCCTTCGTAGTGGTAGTGGCGGTGGGCGTGGGTGTGGTGCCAGCGCGACCGTCGCCACAGGACGAAGCCGATGATGCCGATGAGCAACCAGGGCACGCGGAAGAACGGGTGATAGGGGAGCGTTGCCGCCGTCACGACGACCAGGAATCCGATGAGGAGCAGGACGCCCACCGCGCGGTGCCGGCGGGGCGGCGGGGGCGGCGGGTCGACCGGCAGGGGCGGCAGGTCGTGGAAGAGCCCATAGAGCTGACCTCGCGTGGTGGCAGACATGGCGGTATCGAGCCGAGACTTGAATTCGGACTCGTCGAGCCGCCCCTCGGCGTAGTGACGGGAGAGCTTGTCGGCCACAGCGTTGCGCTCGTCGTCCGACGCGCGCAACGTCGCGTCCTGGGCCTGGATGTCTCGCCGTCCCATCGGGTAGGCGGGGTCCCATCGGTAACGCATCGGGTGTCCTCTCGGGTCGTTGTGGATGAACGGATCTCGTCTTGGTCGGGAACTGGTTCTGCGTCGGCCGCTCGCGCTAGTGGGCCCCTGCCGGCTCGCGGTCGAACAGCTCCTCGGCGATCGACCGGTTCGACGGCTCGTCGGGAATGAGGAGCCAGCCGGCGAGGTACAGGGGCACGGCCAACCCGCCCACGAAGGTCAGCGCGACGAAGCCGATACGGACGATCGTGGGGTCGACGTCGAGGTAGTCGGCCAGCCCGGCCGCGACGCCACCCAACAAGCGGGGCCGAGAGCGGTGGAGCCGCTGCTCGGGGACGGGCTGGGTGTGTGGGGGGTAGTGCGGAGCGGGGCCGGTGGCCTCGGTTCCCGTGGTCTCGTCTGAGGTAACCATGCTGACCAGCGTGCTCCTCCGGTGCCCCGAGGGGAATCCGGCAACACCCTGGACCGACCCTCAGCGTGACCCCGACCCCTCAGGGATCTCCCTGATAGCCACCGGTCTTGAGCCCGCGCGATCATCGTCGTATCGCTGACGTACCCGATCCCGGCACGCAGCCGCTGACCGACGGCGGACGCCCGACGAACTCTTGGACCGACGCGGGCCGCGGATGGACCCCACCGGACGGGCGGGCGAATGGGCAGCCGGACGGGCCGTGGGGCGGTCAATGGGACTGGCACGGTCGCTGGCACCACCACCACGGGCGTGGACGGCGGCTACGTTCGCTGCGGCGGAGCCCGGACACTCGGGTGCTCGGTGGGGTGTGCGGGGGCATCTCCCGCGCGACCGGCATCGACGTCATGTGGGTGCGGATCGGTTTCGTGCTGCTCGCGATCACCCCAGTCCCGATGGTTCTCGTCTACGCGATGGCATGGCTGATGATTCCCATGGAGGGGGAGACGACCAATATCTTCTCGCGGGCGATCGCCGACCGCCGTGGGATCCGCCTTGTGGCGGCCGTCTGCATCCCGCTGCTGATCGTGATGCAACTCGTCATCAGCTCCCTCCATCTCGCATTCGTCGGCTTCATCTCATGGCCGACCGTCCTGGCCGCTGGCGTGCTGGTCCTCGTGTGGCGCAATGCGGGAGAGCCCGAGAGGGCCTTCATGGACAGCGATGTCGCCCCGCTTCTCGGCGCCGACACGCACGGCCACGGCCGGCGGTGGCTCATCGTTCGGGTCGTGGTGGGCATCGCGATTGCCGCGTGCGGGATCGGCCTGCTCGTAAGGGGCCACACCACGAGTGCCGCACTGCGGCCCGTGGGAGGCGCCGCTCTTGTCGTCGCGGCGACCGTCGTCATCTTCGGCCCGTGGTGGCTCCACCTGGTGCGCGACCTGCTCGTCGAACGTCAAGCCCGCGTCCGAGCGGAGGAGCGAGCTCAGATGGCCGCCCACGTCCACGACTCGGTGCTGCAGACCCTCGCGTTGATCCAGCGGTTCGCCGGCGAACCGCACGACGTGGTGCGGCTGGCCCGGGCGCAGGAGCGCGAGCTGCGATCGTGGCTCTTCGAAGGGAAGCCGCCCGGCGCCATCGGCGAGGACGCCACCGTGCTGTCCGAGGGCGTGGGGCACCTGCAGCGCCAGGTCGAGGCGGACCACGGCATCGCGGTCCAGGTGGTGCTCGTGGGCGACTGCGAGCTGGACGACGCCCTGAGAGCGCTGCTCGAGGCGGCCAAGGAGGCCACGGTGAACGCAGCCAAGTGGTCAGGGGTCGACCAGGTCTCGTTCTATGCCGAGGTCGAGGCCGACACCGTCATGCTGTACGTGCGCGACCGGGGCAAGGGATTCGATCCCGACGCAGTGCCCGAGGGCCGGCAAGGAATTGCGCAGTCGATCAAGGCGCGGGTGGCCCGCTTCGGGGGTTCGGCTGTGATCCGCTCTGCGCCCGGCGAGGGGGCGGAAGTGCAGCTGTCGATGCCGCGCAAAGAGCGGGTCTCGTGAGCCCGCCGGCCCCGGGTGGGACGCTCACCCGGCGCCCCCGCATCCTCCTCGTCGAGGACCACGCCGTGTTTCGCGCCGGCGTGAAGGCGGAGCTCGGCGACGCCGTGGAAGTGGTGGGAGAGGCCGACGAGGCTGGAGCGGCCATAGAGCTCATCAACGAGCGCCTCCCCGACGTGGTCCTCCTCGATGTACACCTCCCCGGCGGTGGTGGGCACGCGGTCCTGCGAGGTGTGCTCCCTCACCACCCGGAGGTGCAGTTCCTCGCTTTGTCGGTCTCCGACGCGCCCGAGGACGTGATCGACGTGATTCGCGCCGGGGCTCGCGGCTACATCACCAAGACCATTTCCGGTGCCGAGCTGCTCCAGGCGGTGTATCGCGTGGGCGCCGGTGACGCTGTGTTCTCCCCACGCCTGGCCGGCTTCGTGCTCGATGCGTTCGCGCAGGGTGCCGCACCGGCACAGGGCGTCGACCCTGAGCTCGATCAGCTCTCGCCGCGCGAGCGGGAGGTCCTCCGGCTGATCGCGCGCGGCTACACGTACAAGGAGGTCGCCCGCGACTTGACCATTTCGTCCAAGACGGTGGAGTCGCACGTGTCGTCGGTGTTACGCAAGCTCCAGCTCTCGACCCGCCACGAACTGACCAGGTGGGCCACGGACAGGCGATTGGTCTAGACAAAGAGGCCATGTCCGAGGACCTGGCGGCTGAACACCGCGACGCGGCCTCGATTGCCGAGCTCGCGGGCCGGGCCCTGATGGAGTTGCGCAGAACGTCGGACGCACGCGACATCGGCGCCGCGGGCGACCGGTTTGCCCATCACCTCATCGTCA
>JBPYFR010000267.1:0-11486 GCA_051985685.1 Acidimicrobiales bacterium | reverse complement strand
CGTGGTGGGGGTCTGCATGCACACCGACCGCATAGAACCCTTCATGGCCGTGACGAAGGAGATGGAGTTGCGCTTCTCCTTCGGCTACACGCCCGACGAGTTCGCCGCCACGTTGACGCGCCTGGCGGCCGGCGTGCCCGGTGCCGAGATGCTGGTGACCTCGTCGGTGGACCTGGCCGGCGCGCCCGGCGCCTTCGCCACCCTCGCCACGCCGGGCGAGCACGGCAAGATCCTCGTGAAGCCCTGAACCGACACCACGTACTTTGATCGGATCCCATCCACACAGACAGGGAGTGCGATGACCACCATTGACGCCGACGGCCGCCTCAAGTTCGGCATATTCCTGGCCCCCTTCCATCCGGTCGGCCAGAACCCCACGCTCGCGCTCGAACGCGACCTGCAGCTGATCGAGCATCTCGACGCGCTCGGCTTCGATGAGGCGTGGTTCGGCGAGCACCACTCGGCCGGCTACGAGATCATCGCCTCGCCTGAGGTGTTCATCGCCGCTGTGGCGCAGCGAACCCGGCACATCCGGCTGGGCACCGGCGTCTCCTCGCTCCCCTACCACCACCCGTTCATGCTCGCCGACCGCATGATCCTCCTCGACCACCTGACCCGCGGCCGCGTGATGATCGGCGTCGGCCCGGGCGCGCTTCCGTCGGACGCATTCATGATGGGCATCGATCCGGCCAAGCAGCGCGACATGATGGAAGAGGCGCTCGAAGCCATCCTCCTGCTGCTGGCCGGAGAGACGGTCTCCATGGAGACGGAGTGGTTCAAGCTGGCGAAGGCGCGCCTGCAGCTGACGCCCTACCAACGTCCCTTCCCCGAGGTGGCCGTCGCGGCCCAGGTCTCTCCGGCGGGGCCGCGCGCGGCCGGGCGCTTCGGCTGCAGCCTCCTGTCCATCGGCGCCACCACTGCCGGCGGGTTCGACGTGCTCGGCACGCACTGGGACGTGATGGAAGAGCGGGCGGAGGAGTTCTCCACGACTGTCGACCGCAACAAGTGGCGCCTGGTCGGGCCGATGCACATTGCAGACACCAAGGAGCAGGCGATCGCGGACGTGGAGTTCGGGTTGGAGGACTGGGTGGACTACTTCCAGCGGGTGGCCGCCCTTCCGCTGGCGCCGAACACCGAGAACTTCGAATCGCTCGTGGACGCGCTGAACGGATCGGGCTTCTCTGTCATCGGAACCGTCGACGACGCCATCGCTCAGATCGAGCGGCTGCAGGTGCAGTCCGGAGGGTTCGGGACCTACCTGCTCATGGGCCACGACTGGGCGGACACCGAGGCCACTCGGCACTCCTACGAGCTGATGGCGCGCTACGTGATGCCGCGGTTCCAAGGATCGGCCGACACGCTGACGAGGAGCCGGGACTGGGCGGCCGAGAATCGGCCCGAGTTCATCGGCGCGGCTGGCACAGCCGTCATGTCCGCCATCCAGAAGCACCACGCAGAGAAAGCGGAGAAGGCCGAGAAGGCGAAGCATGCCTGAGGTCACACACGAGCAGGTCCCGGCCAATGGGATAGAGCTGCACGTCGCGCTCGCCGGACCGTCCGGCGGCCCTCCGGTCGTGCTGTGCCACGGCTTTCCAGAGCTGTGGTACTCGTGGCGTCACCAGCTGGGTGCGCTCGCCGATGCGGGCTACCGGGTCTTCGCACCCGACCTGCGCGGCTACGGGCGCAGCTCGCACCCGACCGAGGTGGCCGACTACGGCTCGGACAGGCTCACGGGCGACCTCTGCGGGTTGCTCGACCACTACGGCTACGAGACCGCCGCGTTCTCCGGCCACGACTGGGGCGCCATGGTGGTCTGGGAGCTCGGCCGGCTCCACCCCGACAGGGTGTCGTCCATCTGCAACCTGAGCGTGCCCTACACGAGGTCGCCTGCCCCGCCGACGCAGATCTTCGACGCGATCTTCGCCGGGAAGTTCTTCTACATGCTCTACTTCCAGGCCGTCGGTCCGGCCGAAGCCGAGTTCGAGGCGGACCCGCGCCATTTCTTGCGCACGATCCTGTACTCAGCGGGGGCCGAAGGGATGGCTCACCCCAACCCCCTCGTCGCCGATGCGCCGCGCGAGGGCACCCGGTTCCTCGACATCCTCACGCCCGCGCCGAAGACGCTGCCCCCGTGGCTGTCCGAGCACGACGTGGACGTTTACGCCGAGGCGTTCGAGAAGGGCGGCTTCTTCGGGCCGATCAGCTACTACCGCAATATGGACGCCAATTGGGAACGGTCCAAGGACATCGAGGCGTCCGTCTATTCGATGCCGACCGCCTTCGTCACTGGTTCGCTCGACCCGGTCAACCTCATGACGCCCGGGTCGTTCGACCTGATGAAAGAAGCCCTGCCCGACTTCCGTGGCGCGTCGGTGGTGGAGGGGGCGGGCCACTGGGTGCAGCAGGAGCGGCCCGACGAGACCAACGCAGTGCTGTTGCAATTCTTTGCCTCGGTTCAGTGAGCGAACTCGTCCCCCTGCCGGCCCAGCCCGAAGGTGTGCCCTGGCCGATCGAAGAGTGGCCGGCCGGCGACCTGCCTCCGGGGGTCGAGCTGAAGCCCGTCATCGACCAGGCCTTCGATCCCGCAGGGCCGATCGCACCGACCTACGCCGTCCTCGTCGTGCACCGCGGGCGGATCGTGGCCGAACGCTACGAGGGTCAGCTCGAGCACTTCGACCGTGAGCCGACGCCGGTGATGGCCGAGACCGCTCTATTGAGCTGGTCGATGGCCAAGTCGGTGCTGCACGCAGTGATCGGGCTTCTCGTCGGCAAGGGCCGCCTCGACCTCGACGCGCCGGCCGCGGTACCCGAATGGTCGGATCCCGGCGACGCGCGTCACGCCATCACGCTGCGCCAGCTCCTGGCCATGCGGGACGGCCTCGACTACAACGAGGAGTACATCGACGAGAAGGCGTCCGACGTGATCGAGATGCTCTATGGCTCCGGACAGGACGATGTCGCCCATTTCGCAGCCAGCCGTCCGCTGGGGGCGGCGCCGGGCACTCGCTTCAACTACTCATCGGGGACGTCGAACATCGTCTCGGGCATCGTCGCTCGCACGGTCGGGCCGGGGGAGGCCTACGCTCGGTTCCTTCACGACCGGCTCTTCAGCCCGCTCGGGATGCGCAGCGCCGATCCGGAATTCGACGAGTCCGGCACCTGGGTGGCGTCTTCCTCGCTGCACGCAACCGCGCGCGACTACGCGCGCTTCGGCTTGCTCTACCTGCGCGACGGCGTGTGGAACGGGGTGCGCGTCCTGCCGGAGGGCTGGGTGGACTACGGCCGCACGATGGTGTCCGTCGACCCCGACGACGGCGTCCCCTACGGTGCGCACTGGTGGGGCATCCCCGGCGACACACTGGACGACCTCAACCCTCTGGGCACGTTCCGCGCCTCGGGCTACGAGGGCCAGATCATCACGATCTGCCCGGCCCTCGACCTCATCGTGGTGCGCCTGGGCAAGACGCCCTACGAGCGCAGGGAGGTGCTGACTCCCTGGCGGACTGCCATGGTGTGCGCCTTCGAGGCCACGCGCTGACGGTTGCACAACCGCCGGCGCGGGTGGCGACGAAACCCCGATCACACAGGCGCCGTCGTCTTGGGACATAGCCGCTCGTAGCAGGTCGGGCCGCCTGAGCTGGGCCTTCGTCCTGTTCCCGAGGCCCTGCTTCCCCGTAGATCTGCCCCGAGCTCCTTGCGGCTGCAACCCCCCTTGACTCGGTCCGGCCAATGGTGGATCATGTCCCTCCCTTGGCGAATGGGAGGAGTTCTATGACGACGTTTGCGCCTGTCGCGCCGACCACCGATGTCCCGCCGACGCGGATCGCACGGGATACGTTCGTGATCCACCAGGTACAGCCCGCACTCGGTCAACCGTTGTTCGTGTACCTCAACTCGATGGTGATCCTCGGAAAGGAACCCGTCATCGTCGACACGGGGACCCCGGCGAACCGGGAGAAGTGGTTGCAGGACGCGTTCTCGCTCGTGGAACCCGAGGACGTGCGCTGGGTGTTCCTTTCGCATGATGACGTTGACCACGCCGGCAACCTCGACGAGGTCATGACCGCGTGCCCCAACGCCACGCTGGTCTGCAACTGGGCCATGATCGAACGCCACACGAACTGCTTCGACTTCCCCCTCGACCGATGCCGATGGGTAATGCACGGAGAGTCGTTCAGCGTCGGTGACCGCACCCTGCACGCGGTGCGGCCGCCGCTCTACGACTCCCCGACGACGCGGGGTCTTTTTGACCCGACGACGGGTGTCTACTGGGCGGTCGACGCCTTTGCCACACCGCTCCCAACGCCCGAGACGCCGGTCGCCGAGCTCGATCCGGAGTTCTGGAACTTCGGGATGACCCTCTTTGCGTATGGAGCTCTGTGTCCCTGGCTCTCGCTCCTCGATCCCGCCAAGTTCGGCCGCTACGTTGACCAGGTCCAGAATCTCGAGATCAAGACCGTTGCCGGCTGTCACACACCGGCGATTGAGGGCCCGTTCATCGAGCAGGCGTTCGAGCACGTGCGCCGACTACCGGCAATGCAGCCCCCGCCGTTGCCCGATCAGTCGATCCTCGACCAAATAATCGCTGCTACATCACAACCTGTCGGCTGAGACTCGGTCGGAATCGCCAGATCTTGCAGGCTGGCCCTTTTTCGCACTTCAGCAATTGGGAGATGCACCTGACGGCCCATTGGCGACGCGTCGACGCCCGCTCAGGATCCGCCGGAACGAGCTAGACATGAGGACCTCCTCTAAGTGAGCGAAGCCCCGGCGGCCATGGCGGCTCAGCCCCCGGCGCGCGTCGCGACGAAGACCGGAATCTGGCGCCTCGTGTTCTGCTGGTACTCCTCGTAGGGCGGGTACGCCGCGACGGCCCGCTCCCACCACGTGGCGCGCTCGTCCCCGTTCAACTGCCTCACGGTCACTGCGAACGGCGCCGACCCGTCCTGGATCGTGATCTCGTCAGGATGCGCCACCAGGTTGTGATACCACTCGGGGTTCTCGGGCGTCCCGCCCTTGGAAGCGACTAGCGCGTACTGCCCGTTGTGCTCCACCCGCATCAGAGGGTTCTTGCGCACCTTGCCGGTCTTGGCGCCCCGCGAGGTCACCACGATGACGGGCATATCTGTGTCCTGCAGCGTGTTGGCCCGCTCGCCGCCGGAGTCCTCGTACGCAGCCACTTGGTCGCGGACCCATTGCCACGGGCTGGGCTCGTAGTCGCCTTGGAGTGTCGTCATGAGGCGATCGTACGGGTGTCGGGCTACTGTCCGAGCGATGCCGCCCGATCCCTTGCCGACCGATGACGTCCTCGCCTTCCACGACACGCTCTCGAACTGGGGGCGCTGGGGACAGGACGACCAGCTCGGCGCGCTCAACCTGATCACACCCGAGGTGACGGCGGCCGCGGCCGCCACGGTGCGCAGCGGCAGGACGGTCTCGTGCGCCCGGGCGCTCAACACGCTGGCGGCCCCAGACAACCCCTCTCCCGTTGCCCATCACATGATCAGCACGGCGACCGAGGGCTACGGCGCGGACTACTTCGCCCTGGCACCCCACGGCTACGCCACCAGTCACCTCGATGCCCTCTGTCACATCTTCTACGACGGGAAGATCTACAACGGCTACCCGATCGAAGCCGTGACCGCACACGGCGCCACGAAGCTCGGCATCCACCATCTGCATCGGGGCATCGTGACGAGGGGCGTGCTGCTCGACATTCCCGCGCGCCGCGGCGTCGACGCCCTTGAGCCCGGCGAACCCGTCTTCCCCGACGACCTCGAGGCCGCAGAGGAGCAGGCCGGCCTCAAGGTGCGCGCGGGAGACGCGCTTCTGGTTCGCACGGGACGCTGGCGCTGGCGCGACCAGCACGGTGCGTGGGACTTGAGCGGCCTGGCCGCGGGCCTCGACGCGTCGTGCCTCCCGTGGCTGCGCGCCCGCGACGTGGCCACACTCGGAAGCGACGGCATCTCCGACGTCATTCCCTCGCGCGTGGACGCCGTGTTCATGCCCATCCACACCATCGCCATTGTCGCCATGGGAATCCACCTCATGGACAACCTCGACCTGGACGCACTGGCCTGGGCGTGCAACGAGGAGCGGCGCTGGGAGTTCCTCCTGACCGTGGCCCCGCTGGTGCTGCGGCGCGGCACGGCCTCGCCGGTCAACCCGATCGCTGTCTTCTAAGAGACACCCGCCACCACTCCAACCCGGATCCAGAGCAGGGTCTCACCGTGGCGGCCATAACGCGCATGCTGCGCGCGTCAGCTCGTGAGTCTCTGGATCAACGCCCAGACGTGTCCCTCCGGATCGGCGACCCGCACCAGGCGAACACCCCACGGCTCATTCATTGGTTCGGACACCTCGACCCCCATCGAGTGCAGACGCTCATACCACGCGTCGGGGTCTTCGACCCACACGCCCGTCCAACGAGTGCGAGGCGGATACGCATCTGGAGCAATGTCGCCCTGTTCGAGCAGCAGGACCGTTTGACCCGCGAGCATCTCCCCGTTCGTGACCACGCCCTCGGCGTTGCTGACGCGGCCGGTTTCGTCAAAGCCGAGGGTCCGAGATAACCAATCCAGCAACAGGCCGACGTCGCGATAGGCGAGATACAACGCCAAACCCGCAGCCGACGTATTCACGGTCTCATCGTCACGGGCATAGTCTGCCGGACGCAGGTGCATGCTTGCGTGCCCGCGCTGAGGACAGTCGACCGGTGGCCTAACGGGCGATCGGTTGTTGGAGCTCCATGATGTTGTTGGACTGGTCATTCTCGTGCCACTCGTGGTAGAGCTCCCGGCAGTCACCGACGAGGCGGTAGCCGCTGTCGTCAATCCAACGGACGAGCGCTTCCCACGCCGCCATGATGCCCTCGTCACCCCCACGGTACAGAGCGGCGGCGACCTCGATCACGGGTAGGTCGACGACTCGCACCGTCTCGCTTTCGGCAACGTCCTGATCGCCAATGTCGAATCCGGCATGCAAGACGATGTCGCCTTCGGGGGCGGTCCCACCGTCGTCCTCGTAGACACCGACGGATATGCCGGGTTTGGCATCGACTGCCTCGAGGTGGGCAATGACCTCGGGCATCAGTCGCGCGAAGGCCGCCCCGATGTCGTCGTGCGTCAGGCCCGCAGCGGTGGCCTGCGCAATTCGGATCGGCTGAGTTCGCTTGATAACGACGTCTTGTAACTCCACGGTGTCACTCCATTCAAGTGCTCGAAGGTGCGCCTCTACTCGGCGCAGGCGTTCCTGCTCTTCCCCAACCGCCTGTTCGATCTGGGCGTGACGCAGCCGTAGCATCCCGCGCAGCTCCTCGACGGCGATGTCTTCGGTGAGGACTTGTCGGATCTGCTCGAGGGCGAATCCCATGTCGCGCAGGGCCACTATTCGGTGCAGTCGTCCCAGTTGGTGGACGCTGTACCAGCGGTACCCGTTGGCTGGATCGATCCGATCGGGCCTGAAGAGTCCAATCTCGTCGTAGTGGCGCAGCATGCGTGGCGACACCTGGCCGAGTCGGGCGAACTCTCCGATGTTCAACATGACGAGACCATTGATACGCCTTTACATGGTGTGAAGGTCAAGACGTTGACAATTCGGTTCGGAGGCACCGAGTAGAGAACGGAGGCCGACCCGCTACGGCACCCGGAGCTCCCGCTTCAGCACCTTGCCGGAAGGGTTGCGGGGCAGCGCCTGGAGGAAGGTGACCTCCTTGGGAACCTTGAAGCGCGCCAGGCGCTCTCGGCAGTGGGCGATGAGCTCGTCCGGATCGGCCGATTGACCGTCTCGCAGCACGACGAAGGCCACCGGCACCTCACCCCACCGCTCGTCGGGCCGGCCGACGACGGCGACCTCGAGCACCGCGGCGTGCTCGTAGAGCACGCGCTCCACCTCCGAGCCGGCGATGTTCTCGCCACCGGAGACGATCATGTCCTTCAGGCGGTCCACGATGAAGAGGTAGCCGTCCTCGTCGCGTACGCCGATGTCGCCGGTATGGAACCAGCCGCCGGCGAACGCCTGTGCCGTCGCGTCCGGGTCGCGCCAGTAGCCCTTGAAGACCTTGGGGCCGCGCAGCACGATCTCCCCGCGTTCGCCGGACGCCACCGGTCGTCCCTGCTCGTCCCAGACCTCCAGCTCGAGGTGCAGGCAAGGCCGCCCGACGCTCCCGAGCTTGTTGACGACGCTCGCGCGGTCGAGGAAGGTGTCGCCCGCCACGGTCTCGGTCAAGCCATAGGCGTCGGCGAACCATGCCGTGGGGAAGGTGCGTTGGATCCGCTCGACGAGCGGGATCGGCATCTTCTCGCCACCGTTGATGATCACGCGCACCGAGGTCAGGTCCCGCGCCTCGATTCCGGGCAGCGCCATGATCGCGTTGACCATGGCCGGCGCGAGCCAGACGGTGGTGACCCGCGACCGTTCGAGCTCGTCGACGACTGCCGCCGCGTCGAAGACCCGGTGAATGATGACGGTCGCGCCGGCCGCGACGAGAGTGGTGGTCGTCAGGTCGAGCGCCCCGACGTGATAGAGCGGCCCGCAGACGAGCCCGAGGTCGGCGGAGGTGAATCCGAACTCCACGAGGTGCGCCAGGTTTTTCCACGCCAGGTTGGCATGGGTGATCATCACGCCCTTCGGCCTGCCGGTGGTGCCCGACGTATACATGAGTCGGTGCACGTCGTCGGGATCGGTGGCCGCGCGGGGTGGTGCCGTGGCTCCCGATTCCAACTCGGCCAGCGTCGTCCACGTGCGGTCGGCGTCGCCGTCCCCCTGGACGGCGGGCGGGCCGGAAATGCAGGCCCGGACGAGGGATTCCTCCATTCCCGCGGTGGCCTCGCTGGCCAGTTCAACCAGCGACTGGTCGCACACCAGTGCTCTGGCTCCGGAGTGCTCGAGGATGTAGCGCACCTCCGGGGCCGCCAGCCTCCAGTTGATGGGCATGGCGATGGCGCCGAGGTAGTTGGCCGCGAAGACGGTCTGGAGGAACTCCGGGCAGTTGTAGGAGAGGAGCCCCACGACGTCGCCCGGGCCCACGCCACGTTCGTGGAACCCGCCGGCCAACGCAACCGTTCGGCTGAGCATGTCGGTGTAGGTGGTGGTCGTCCCCTCGAACACGGTGAGAGCCCGCTCGGGTGCACGGATGGCGTGGTGCGCCAGCACGTCGAACCAATTGACCTCCGCCTTCACGTCGTCGCCCTCCGTCGACCACTAGCGTCCTGGGCGTGAGCGCGGAGGTGAACGCCGATACCCGGCGCAGCCCCAAGTGGGAGTTGCGGCGCGAGGCGATCATCGACAGGTCGGCGCACCTCTTCGCGCGGCAGGGTTACCACGCCACCGGGATCACGGAGCTCTGCGCCGCCAACGACCTCGGGAAGGGAGCCCTCTACCACTACATCGGCTCCAAGGAGGAGCTGCTGGCCGCCATCCACGATCGAGTCATGGACGAGGTCATGGCGGGCGCCGACCGGGTGGCCGAGGCCGGGGGCAAGCCGTCCCAGCAGCTCTCCATGCTCGGTGACGAGCTGCTCGATGTCATCCACCGCTACCCGGACCACGTCTGGGTCTTCCTGCACGAGTTCCCCGCGCTCAGCGGCGACCGGGCCGAACGGTTCCGGGTCCGCCGCCACGAGTACGAGCGGCGCGTCGAGGCGGTCGTGCGGGCCGGCGTCGAGGTGGGAGAGTTCCGCGCCGTCGACCCGTGGCTGACCGCCCGCGCCTGGCTCGGAATGCACAACTACACCTACCTGTGGCTCAAGCCTGGTGGGCGCCTCTCCGCCCGCGCGGTGGCCAGGCCGTTCGCCGAGCTCTTCATGCGGGGCATCGCCGACACCGAGAACGGCGCCTCCGCGTCGCAGCACACTCTCACTCACGGGGCCGAATAGCCGCCGTCGACGACGAGGGCGGCGCCCGTGGTCCAGCGGGAATCCTCGCTCGCTAGGTACGCATAGGCCCCGGTCAGGTCGCCGGCCGATCCCAAGCCGAGCGGGTGCCGCGCGGCGATCGCGTCGAGGGCCTCGTCGGGCAACCCGTCGTGGATCGAGGAGCGAAAGGTGCCGGGGCACACGCAATTGACCCTGATGCCGTCGCGCGCGTACTCGACGGCGGCGACCTTGGCCAGCTGGATCACCGCCGCCTTGGTCGCGCAGTAGGGGGCCGCGTGCGACCACGCCGTCAGGCCCGAGACCGACGCCGTGAGGATGATGGACCCCGACCCCTGCGGCCGCATCACCCCGACCGCGGCCCGGATGCCGTTCACGGCGCCCAGGACGTTGACCCGGAAGGCACGCTCCCAGTCCTCGGTGGTCAGGTTGTGGATGCGACCGTTGGGCGACAGGACGCCGGCGTTGCTGATCAAGACGTCGAGGCGCCCGAAGCGCTCGATTGCGAACCGAACCACTGCGTCCACCTGCGCGGGATCGCCGACGTCGGCGAGCAGCGAGACGGTGCCGGCGGCGTCGTCGCCGAGCCCGGCCAGCGTCGCCGCCATTGACTCCTCGGACACGTCGCTGAGCACTAGCGCACAGTCGGGCTCAGAGGCCAGACGGCGCGACACCGCCGCACCCAGGGCTCCGCCCGCGCCGGTGATGACGACGACGCGACGGGGCGGGGACTCGATGCTCATACGAGAATGCTCAAACGAGAATCTGGTCGGACGTCCGTCTCCTGTTGTACCGATCAGTACAGTACTCCACGATGACCCGCCCGACCCCGCCGTACTCCACCGCTGACCTGGTGGAGATGCAGCGCCGCATGTTGGTGATCCGCGGCTTCGAGGAGCGGGCCTCGGTCCTCTACCGCGATTCGTTGGTCCCCGGGTTCGTCCACCTCTCCATCGGGCAGGAGGCGGCCGCCGTGGGTGCGTGCTGGCCGCTGCGGTTCGACGACGTCATCACCTCGACGCACCGCGGGCACGGTCACTGTCTGGCCAAGGGTTTGGACCCGCTCGGGATGTTCGCCGAGCTGATGGCGCGGGCCGAAGGGACCAACCGGGGACGCGGTGGCTCGATGCACATTGCCGACCCCAAGCTCGGCGTCTTCGGCGCCAACGGCATCGTGGCGGCTGGTCTCCCGATTGCGGCGGGGGCGGCGACCGCGGCACAGATCCGCGGGCTTGACACGGTCGCCGTGGCCTTCTTCGGTGACGGCGCGGCCGCGCAGGGCGCGTTCCACGAGGCGCTCAACCTGGCCGCGGTCTGGCGCCTGCCCGTCGTCTTCTTCTGCGAGAACAACGGCTACTCCGAGTTCTCCCCCACGGACGCCCAGCATGCGGCGTCGCTCGAGCGGCGCGCCCGCGGCTACGCCCTCCCCTTCGTACGTGTCGACGGGAACGACGTGGTGGCCGCCGCGTCGGCGATGACCGACCTGCTCGCGGCGGCCAGGACCGGTGGCGGCCCGGCCGTGGTCGAGGCGACCACGTACCGGTGGCACGGCCACTACGAGGGCGACCCCGAGCGCTACCGCTCCGAGGAGGAGCGTCGCGCCTGGCAGGCGCG
>JBPYFR010000266.1:0-2589 GCA_051985685.1 Acidimicrobiales bacterium | reverse complement strand
CCCGGGTACTCCGACTGGTGCGTCTGGAGGTACTGCACCGTCGCCACAGACACGCCGGAGGCGACAGGCACGGGCTCGTAGGGGCTGTACTTCTTGTCGTTGACGGCCGCGGTCACCTGGCTCGGCGCCTCGCCGACCAGCGCGGCGACCATGCCGATGATCTTGGGGTTTTGGGCCGCTTCCTGGCGCGAGAGCAGGATCACCTGCTGCGGGACGTTCGTCACCAGCACGGTGCCGTTGCGGTCGACGATCTCGCCGCGTGGAGCCGGGATGCCCACGGTCCGCACCTCGTTGCGGTTGACCGCCGCGGCATAGGTCCGGCCGTTGATCACCTGCAAGGACCAGAGCCGCAGGACCAGTACGCCGAAGAGAAGGAGCACCGCGATGCCAACCACGTAGAGGCGGAGGTTCGGCCGGGACTCTTCCTCCTCGGGCGAGCCGACGATCGACGAGACGTGGACGGTCTTGCGCGGCCGCATGCGCGGTTGCCTGGCGCCCGCGCGCCATGAGGGGCTCTGTCGCTGGGGCCGGTTCGAGGGCTTGGGATGGACCCGGTCGCCCCGGATGGGGTGGCGGAGGGTCCGCTTCACCAGGGCCTGCCCTCGGTGCGGGCCGAGACCAGCGAGCGTCCGTCGTCCTCCACCGCCAGGGCCCAGCGCATGAGAGAGCGGACCGGGAGCACCAGCACCACGCTCGAGACCGCGACGACGAAGAACAAAGCAAAGAAGTCGATCTGCACCATCTGCTGCTGACCGAGGATCGCTCCGAGCACTGCAAACAGCATGTCCCCTGCGACGCTTCCCGTCAGCGCGGCCACCGGTGCCACCCACGTGGCGCGGGGATTGGTGGCCTCGGTCAGGGAGCCGGTTGCATAGCCGATCAGACAACCCACCAGGGCCGAGAGGCCGAACGGAGTCGGCAGCACGAGGTCGAAGGCGAGCCCAGACCAGAACCCGACGATGGCCCCCGTTTCGGGACCGTCGACGAGCGCAGCCGTGATCGGCAGTAGCCACAGCAGGTCCGGGTGGGCCCCCCCGACACGCAGGGTGATCACGACGGTGGACTGCACCATCAGCACCAGGAAGATCACGAGGGGCAGGCGGACGATGGAGCGGGCCGTCACGGCGAGGGCGCCCACTGCACGACGTTGACGTAGGCGAGCTGACTCAGGTTCGCCGCCGGGTCGACCTTGATGGTCTCTTGGCTCGCGCCGGACGCGGTGTGGAAGGACACCACGGTCGCCACCGGGATCCCCTTCGGATACGACCCGCCGCTGAGGCCGCTGGTGAACATCGTCTCACCCTTCTGCACCGGCGTATGCGGGGCTACCAGGTCGGCCGTCATGGAGTTCGTCGCGCCCTGCCCATCGACGACGCCCGTGTACTGAAGCTGGTCCCCGAAGCTGACCCCCACCTTGGACTGGCCGTCGGTGACCAGCCGAACCACAGAGGTGTGGTGGGAGGCCTCGATCACCTGGCCCACCAGTCCACCCGCGCCCACCACCGGGTAGTTCACGTCGACGCCATCGGCTCGGCCCTTGTCGAGCGTGATCGTCGCCGTGAAGTTGGAAGAGTACGCACTCTGGGTCTGCGCCGTCACGTACGGCAACGACTGCAGGAACGGCAGGTTCTGTAGCGCCGTGATCTGACGCAACTGGGCGTTCTCCGCCTCTCGTTCGGCGCGGTCCATCTGAAGCTGCCCGATCTGGGCCTGCAGCTTCTCGTTCTGCGCCTGGAGTGAGCTGTAGTCGAACGCGCCGGCGAAGAAGCTGCCGATCGGGTTGATGATGTCCGTCACGCCCCGCCGCAACGGCGAGTAGACGTCGTTGGCCACCGACTTGATCCCCGATGTGACGCTGTGCGTTCGCCCATTGAGGTCGAGCGAGATGATCGACAGCGACACAACGACTAGGACGATGACCGTCAGCGTGCGGCGCGACGACCGCCGAGACCTGGCCACCCCGGGGGAAACCGCTCGACGCGTCAGCGCGTGGAGGTGGTGATCAGCACCCGCTTCAGCGCTTCGAACTCTTCCAGGCACTGCCCGCTGCCCACGGCGACGCAGTTCAGCGGGTCGCGGGCCACGACGATCGGCATGCCCGTCTCGTGCTGGAGCCGTGAGTCCAGACCGTGGAGCAGCGCCCCGCCGCCGGTCAGGACGATGCCCTGTTCCATGATGTCGGCAGCGAGCTCGGGCGGCGTCCGGTCCAGCGTGACCTTCACGGCGTCGATGATCGAGGACACCGGCTCGTCGATGGCGTGGCGGATCTCCTCGGTGGAGACCACGACCGTCTTGGGCAGCCCGGTCACCAGGTCTCGACCCCGGTTCTCGGCGTGCAGCTCCTGCTCGAGCGGGAACGCCGACCCGAGCGTGATCTTGATCTCCTCGGCCGTGCGCTCACCGAGCGCGAGGCTGAACTCCTTCTTGACGAAGGACACGATGGCGTCGTCGAGCTCGTCGCCTCCGATTCGCACCGACTGGCTGGTGACGATGCCACCGAGGGAGATCACCGCGACCTCGGTGGTGCCACCACCGATGTCGACCACCATGTTGCCCGTCGGCTCGTGTACCGGCAGACCGGCGCCGATC
>JBPYFR010000265.1:0-7890 GCA_051985685.1 Acidimicrobiales bacterium | reverse complement strand
CGGAGCTTGCGCTCGCCCGGAGTTTGTCGGCTGGGGACGAACACGCCCGACTCGACGCCACCGAAGACGCGGCTCGGCGGTCAGGCCGAGCGGTTCCGTTCACCTCCGCATCCCTCAGTCACGCGATGACCCGTCGACTACGCCAAACCTGTAGCGCACAGGCACGGAAGCCCGAATCGGAGTACCGTCACCGCAACCAAGTGATTGGGGGTGGGTCATGTTCGGACGTCTCCTGCGGGTGACGGGCACGGTCTTGGTGATCGCCGTCGCATTTGTCACACCGGTGTTGGCCACGTCGGCTCCGGCATCGGCTGACACTGTTATCAACGGCTGCACGATCGTGGCCAGCCCGACGTCCACGAACTTCACCAACTGCCCCCGGGCCGACCTGTCCGGGGCCAACCTCTCAGCCGTGAACCTCAGCTACGCGAACCTTGCCGGAGCTTTCTTCGCCAACTGCTCTGAGGGTCTCAATTCGAGCTGTACCGCCGCAACCCTCTCGGGTGCCAACCTCACCGACGCGAACCTGACTAGAACGTCCATGGTCCGATGTACTCCCATTAATGACGAATGCGCTGGCGCCGATCTTGACGGCGCCGTATTGGCGCAGGCCAATCTGACCGACGCGAGCTTGGCTCTCTGCACCTTTGACCTCGACAATTTTCCCGTATGTGGGGCGGCAAATCTCTCGGGAGCCGACCTATCCGGGGCCAACGCAACTGGGGCCACCCTTGGGACTTGCGCCGGCGGATCTGGGGTCACGCGCTGCGCAGGAGCCAACCTGACTGGGGCCACCCTGAGCGACGCCAACTTGACCGACGTCAACCTGACCGGAACGGTTCTGGTTCCCTCCGACCAGACCGTTCCTGCCACCAGCCTCGCCGGTGCAGTGGTCACCTGGCCCACACCGCCGTCGCTGCCAGGGGCGACCCCCGGCAGTTGCACGACATCCTCGGGGTCGACCTTCTCGATCGGCGCAACCACCGTCACCTGCCAGGTGCTGGACGACCAGGGCGACGTCGCCACCGGCACCTTCACGGTGACGGTCAACCCGTTTCCAACGAGCACCAGCCTCTCGGCGTCGACGAATCCGGCGGTGGTCGGCCAACTGGTGACCTACACGGCCACGGTGAGCCCCATCCCGACGGGAGGCACCGTCGGCTTCACCGACAACGGCTCGCCGATCGCGGGGTGCTCGGCAGCGCCTCTCACGGCGAGTGGCAGTGCTGCCTGCTCGGCGACTCTTGCCGCTGTAGGTGTCGACAATGTCATGGCCAGTTACAGCGGGTCAGCGGCCTTCGTCGGAAGTTTGTCTCCGAGCTTCACAGAAGTCGTCACTCGGGTTCCGTGCAAGTCCTTCGCCGGTTGCTACCTGTCGGGACTCAACCTCAGCGACGCCAGTCTTGCTGGTGCCGACCTCCAGGGAGCCAACCTCAGCGGGACCAACCTGTTTGAGGACATTCTCCAGGGCGCCAACCTCCAGGGCGCCAACCTCACGGGAGCGGACCTGCGCGCGACTCTCTCTCTCGCCAATCTGACCGGAGCCAACCTCATGGGAGCGAACCTGAGCGACGCGACTCTCAATGCCGCCAATTTGACCGGAGCCAACCTCATGGGAGCGAACCTGAGCGATGCGACTCTCTCTGAGGGAGCCAACCTCAAGGGCGCCAACCTCAAGGGCGCCAACCTCAACGACGTCACCTGGAACAACGCCACCTGTCCGGACGGCACGAACAGCGACCTCGACGGAGGGACTTGCGTCGGGCATCTGTGAGCGGTTCGCCGACCAGAACGCGTCAAGCGCTCCCTTGTACCAGGCGGGCGCTGCGAAGAGGGGTAGGACCCCGAGGTATGTCACGGGGTGTCGCCGCTGGCCGTCCTGGCCGATGGCAGGGTCTGGCGCGAGAGGGCCGTGTTCGCCTGGGCCGAGGGTCACGGCCGCGAGGTGGTCGACCCCTCAGCCTGTGCGGCGATTTTCGCAGCCATAGGTGGCGTCTCATGGCCGCGCAGGCCCGTACAAGGCGAGTTACACCTGGTCCCGACACTGACCGTGACCAGCCGAAACGGCACAGGGGGGCGCCAAGCAGCACAGGCGTTTTCTGACGTAGAGTCAGCTCCCGAATTGTGACTCCCACCCAGCCGGGGCGCCGGTCCGGAGGGGGGGTGCCGGAGAACCGAGAAGGGGTGGCAGTGCGCGACTGGGAGACAGACGACTCGATTCGACGCGGCTCGCGCCTGCTGGGCGTCCCGGCCCTGCGGGGCCTGCTGGTGGGCTCGTTGCTGGCGGGAACGCTCGTGATCGGAGGGGGCGCCATCATCGCTTCCGCTCCGGCCGGTGCCCAGACCACGTGTCCGGTGAGCGGGCCGGCCACCGCGACCCAGAACGCCTCGACGACGGGGATCACCCCGAACTCGGTCACCGTCGGCAACGTCTCGATCATCTCGGGGCCCGTGCCGAGCCTGTTCCAGGGCGCCTCCTACGGCGTCAAGGCGTACTTCGACATGATCAACGCCAAAGGCGGTGTCTACGGCCGCAAGCTGAAAGTCGACGCCAAGGACGACGCGTTCAGCGGCGCGCAGAACCAGACCGAGACGCAGGGCGCGGTCAACAGCGACTTCGCCATGGTGGGGAGCTTCTCCCTCTTCGACGGCTACGGATGCAAGGTCCTCGCCGCCGACCCGGCCGTGCCCGACGTATCGGTCACGCTCGACCCCAACGCAGGGGCGCTACCGAACGACTTCAGCGCGGCCCCCACTGTGCTCGGCGCGAGCCTTGGGCCGTTCCAGTACTACAAGAAGCACTACCCCAAGAACCTGACGATCGGCGCCATCGTCTCGGACGTGTCTTCGGCCGAGAAGCAATTCCAAGGCGAGATGGCGGCGGCCCAGCACGTCGGCTACAAGCAGGGCTACGTCGACTACATCAACCCGCTGCAGAAGGACTTCACCACCGACGTGATCAACATGCGGAACAAGGGGGTGAACGCCGTCGACCTCACCGCGGTGGACTGGCAGGACGCGGCCATCTTCGTCCAGAACGCGGCGACGCAGAACTGGCACCCTGGGCTCATCTTCTCCGGCGGCCCCGTCTACGCCAAGCAGTTCATCTCACACGCCGGCGGACCCGCCGTCGCCAACGGCGTCATGATCGGGCAGGGCTTTCCGCTTTATCTCGGCGAGGACTCCTCGAGCGTCCCGGCGGTCAACCAGTTCCTGAAGTACACGAAGCAGGTCAACTCCTCCTGGGTCCCCGACCTGTACACGCTCTTCGGGTGGGCCTCCGGCCAGCTCTTCGTGCAGGCCTTGCAGGCGGCCGGGCCGCACCCGACCCGGGGTGCCGTCATCGATCAGCTCAAGAAGATCACCAACTTCGACGCTTCGGGCATGGTCTCTCCGTCCAACCCGGCGGCGAAGAAGCCCTCGGGCTGCTTCGTGATGGCCACCGTCAAGAACGGGAAATACGTCCGGGTGGTGCCCAAGAGCGGCTTCGACTGCAATACCAGCTACTTCTACGCCCCTTCGACCTCGTCCTAGGCTTCCGGAGTGCGGTTTCGGGAGCGTGAGCCGGTGAGGTGAGGCCATGAGCACCTTCCTCTCGTTCACCATCCTCGGCATCGTCACCGGAGCCATCTACGGCATCCTGGCCACTGGCCTGGTGGTGACGTACAGCACCACCGGGGTCTTCAACTTCGCCCAGGGCGCCGTGGGCGCGATTGCGGCGTTCAGCTACTGGCAACTGTGGCAGCAATGGCACTGGCCCTTCTTGTTGGCCATCGTCTTTATCCTCTTCGTCGAGGCGCCGCTCCTGGCGATCGCGGTCGAATACGTGCTCTTCCGTCGGATCCACGGTGCCTCGGTGGAGCGCTCGCTCATGGTGTCACTGGGCCTCTTGGTGATCCTCCTCGGCGTGGCCACCATCTTCTGGAGCAGCCCAGACATCGTGCGCTCTGTTCCCTCGTACTTCACGTCCGCCGACGGTGCGGTCGGCTCGGTGCGCCTCTTCGGTTCCAACGGAGTCACGATCCAGTACCAGCAGATCATGGTCGTGGTCGTCGCCGCGCTGGTTGCGGTCGGCCTCGGCTTCTTCCTCCGCAAGGTTCGTCTGGGTGTGGCCATGCGAGCCGTGGTCGACGACCCCGAGCTGGTCGCCATGGCCGGTGCCAAGCCCTACCGCATGTCGCAGTCCGGCTGGGTGGTGGGCTTCGTGCTGGCGGCGCTGGCGGGCGTGCTCCTCGCGCCGATCGTCGGGCAGACGGGATTGACTGCCGACGAACTCACGTTGCTCGCCCTCAACGGCTTTGCGGCCGCGGTGGTGGGCCGTTTGCGCAACTTGCCGATGACGTTCGTCGGTGCCCTGGTGCTCGGGCTCATTACGCAGTACTGCGTCGGCTACCTGCCCGGGCACATCAACCCGGGTCTCGCTTCCGAGCTGACCGAGGTCATCCCCGTCGCGTTCTTCTTCCTGGTGCTGCTCGTGATCCCGGCGGCGCGGCTCGCCGCGGTCGGCCGACTGGCGCTGCGGCCGGTCCCGAAGGTCGTGACGGCACGCCAGTCCGTCGCCGGCGCCATCCTGCTGGTGGCGGGGTTCGTTGTCCTGGCCGTCATCGTGGGGGACACCGCGCTTTCCACGCTCTCTCAAGGCCTCTCCTTCGGCATCGTCGGGCTCTCGCTCGTGCTCCTCGTCGGCTACGCGGGACAGGTCTCGCTGTGCCAGCTCACCTTCATGGGGATCGGTGCCTTCACCATGGGCAAGGTCTTCGGGGGTGACTCGTGGTGGGGCCTCATCCTCGCCGTCGTCGTGTCCGGCGCGGTCGGCGCCTTGGTGGCTCTCCCCGCGCTCCGACTGCGCGGCCTCTATCTGGCTCTGGCCACCTTCGCCTTCGGTCAGGTGATGTACTCGGCCTTCTTCAACAACAACAGCGTGATCCCGGACGGCACGTCCATCAGCGTGGGCCGCGTCCCGTTGCCATTCATGCACGTCGTGGGCGACCGCGCCATGCTCATTGAGGTGTCGGTCGCGGCGGCGCTCTGCGCCCTTCTGGTCGGCGCCGTGCGCCGGAGCACGTTCGGCCGCCGTCTGGTGGCGATGAGCGACTCCCCGGCGGCATTCGCCACGGTCGGCCTCAGCTCGGTCCGCACCAAAGTGGTCGTGTTCGCCCTCTCGGCCGCGATGGCCGGGCTGGGTGGTGTCCTCTACGCCGGACAGCAGGGAGGGATCGGCGCCAACGACGTCGTGTTCATCGGCAGCCTCACCATCCTGTTGTGGGTGGCCATCTGGGGCATCCGCACCATCACCGGCGCGCTGCTGGGCGGCATGACGGCCGCCGCGCTGCCCGTCTTGCAGACGCACCTGCCCCATTCGTTGGCCGACCTGACCGGTTTGGCCGCCGGCATCGGCATCATCCTCCTCGCCAACTTCTCGGACGGGATCCTTGGCATCCCGTGGCTCCGGGACCACGTGAGCCTCCCCTTCGCGGACCACGAGGTCGTCCCCGAGCGGCTCCTGATCGACAGCGAGGTGGCCCGTGCCGCCTGAACGTGCCCCTGCGCTCTCCGTAGAAGGAGTCAGCGTGAACTTCGGCGGGGTCGCCGCGCTCTCCGACGTGACACTGCAGGCCGAGCCGGGAACGGTCACCGGCCTCATCGGGCCCAACGGCGCGGGCAAGACGACGCTGTTCAACGTCATCACCGGCCTGCAGCGGCCCGACCGGGGCTCGGTCTACCTCTCGGGCGCCGAGGTGACGCGCCGACGGACGTACCGCCGGGCCCGGTTGGGGCTGGCCCGAACGTTCCAGCGGCTCGAGCTGTTCTCGACGCTCAGCGCGACCGACAACGTGCGCGTCGGCCTCGAGTCCTTCGGGGGCGGCTCGATCTCCACCGCGGTGGGCCTGCTCGAACGGGTCGGCGTGGCCCACCAGGCCGCCGCGCCCGTCTCGTCGCTGCCGACGGGATCGGCCCGCCTGGTCGAGCTAGCCCGGGCGCTGTCCACCGATCCTAAGGTGCTCCTCCTCGACGAGCCGTGCTCCGGGCTCGACGAGCGCGAAACCGAGACCCTGGGTCGCTTGCTCACCTCACTGGCCGACGAGGGCCGGGCCGTCGTGGTGGTCGAGCACGACACGGACGTGGTGCTGCGCGTCTGCAGCAGGGTCTACGTGCTCGACTTCGGCCAGGTGATCGCGTCGGGGACGCCGGAGGAGGTGCGCGGCAACCCGGCCGTGCAGGAGGCCTACCTCGGCCACGCGGCGGAGCCCGACGCGGGGACTCCCTCCACATGACCGGCGCCGGGCTCTCCATCCGGAACGTGCACGCGGCCTACGGGCGGATCGAGGTGCTCCACGGGGTCGACCTCGAGATCCCCGCCGGCAGCGTCTTCGCGCTCCTCGGTCCGAACGGTGGCGGCAAGAGCACGCTGCTCAAGGTCATCAACAGCCGGATGCGGCCCACCGCGGGCACGGTCACGTTCCATGGCCTGCCCGAGACTCGTCGCACCCCCGAAGCGCTCTGTCGAGCAGGCGTCGTCGCCATTCCCGAAGGGCGCGGCGTGTTCCCGAACCTCAGCGTGCACGACAACCTGCGCATGTGGACCTACCGGGGCGGCGTCACGACCGCGGAGGTGGTGGACCGTACCTTTCAGGAGTTCCCGCACCTCAAGGAGCGCAACAAACAGATGGCGGGGACGCTCTCAGGCGGTGAGCAGCAGATGCTCGCGATCTCGCGGGCACTGGCGGGGGACACGAAGGTGCTCCTGCTCGACGAGATCTCCATGGGGCTGGCGCCCATCATCGTGACCCGGCTGTACGAGTTCGTCCGTTCCGTCGCGGCCCGTGGCGTGACCGTCGTCCTCGTCGAGCAGTTCGCCGAGACGGCCCTCGGCGTGGCCGATCGGGCCGCCATCATGCTGCACGGTCGGATCGCCTACGAAGGGACGCCGGCCGAGATGGCCGACGCTGCGGAGACCGCATACCTCTAGGGCGTCCGTTCCGGATCGGGTCTCTCCGGCTAGGCCTCCTCGGCGAGCTCCACCTTCACCGAGAGCTCGTCGTCCTCTTCGCTCTCTATTTTCACGAGATCGTCCACGCCACCCGCGTCGACGATGTCACCCCGAGCCGCCTCGATGTCGACCAGCGCGCGGGGCGGACCGGTGACCGTGAGCGTCGCGACGCGGGCCCGCATGGAGCGCTTGTGTGCAGTCTTCTCCCGGCGCACGGCGCGCAGTACCTCTGCGGCCACATCGAGCACTCCCGGCTCGGCGCCGGCGTGAGGACCGACCTCGGCGACGGTGGGCCAGGCTGCAGTGTGTACAGACCCCTCTTGCCACCAGCTCCAGACCTCCTCGGTCACGAAGGGCAAGAACGGGGCAAAGAGGCGGTGCAGCACCGAGAGCGCGGCCGCGAGGGCCGCCCGGGCCGACTCCGCTCCGGCGGCCGAGCCCTCGCCGTAGGCGCGGGTCTTCACGAGCTCGACGTAGTCGTCGCAGAATGACCAGAAAAAGCCTTCCGTCAGTTCGAGCGCCCGCGCGTAATCGAAGGCCTCGTGCGCTGCCGTCGCCGCATCCACCAGACCTGCGAGTTGGGCGAGCAGCGCAGTATCGAGGGCCTCATGGACGGAGTCGACGCCCGGCACCGGACCGTCCCCCAGGCGGCCCAGTGCGAATTTCGACGCGTTGAGCACCTTGATCGCCAGGCGGCGGCCGATCTTCATGACCCCGGTGTCGAGCGCGGTGTCGGTGCCGGGGCGCCCGTTGCAGGCCCAGTAACGCACGGCGTCGGAGCCAAACTCCTCGAGCAGCGCCATCGGCGTGACGACGTTGCCGCGGGACTTGGACATCTTCTTGCGGTCGGGATCGAGGATCCACCCGTTGATGGTCGTGTGCCGCCATGGCACCGCGCC
>JBPYFR010000264.1:0-3238 GCA_051985685.1 Acidimicrobiales bacterium | reverse complement strand
TTCGCCAACCTCGTCGACTACGGCTTCACCGCCACGATGGAGGACGACCTCGACGAGATCGCATCGGGAACCGAGGAGTCGTTGCCGTGGCTGACCCGTTTCTACTTCGGCAGCGATGCGCCGGGAGCCATGGCGAGTGACGGTACCGAGGTCGACACTCTCGGCCTGAAGGCGACAGTGGCCGCACACCTGAGCGAGATCGACGCCCGTGAGGTCAACTCCATCCCGCTCGGAGAGGACAGCAACGGTCAGCCGATCGTGGCCCGAGTCGGCCGCTACGGTCCCTATCTCCAACGGGGGGAGGACCGCGCGTCGATCCCAGACGATCTGGCGCCGGACGAGCTCACGATGGAACGGGCCGAGGAGATCCTGGCCGCGCCGAGCGACGACCGGGTGCTCGGCACCGACCCCGAAACCGGCTTGGACGTCCAGATCCGGGCCGGGCGCTTCGGGCCCTACGTCCAGGTGGGCGACGTGACCGACGGCAGTCCGAAGCCGCGCACGGCGTCACTGTTCGCCTCCATGGATCCGGCCACCGTGACCTTCGAGCAGGCGATGGAGCTCCTGCGGATCCCGCGCACCGTGGGCACCGACCCCGAGACGGGGGAGGACGTCGTGGCCCACAACGGGCGGTTCGGTCCGTATCTCAAGCGCGGGTCCGACACGCGCAGTCTCGCCAGCGAGGAGCAGCTGCTGACGGTGACGCTCGGGGAGGCGCAGGCGCTCTTCGCGCAGCCCAAGCAGCGACGGCAGGCGAGGGCAGCCGCCGCGCCCCTGCGCGAGCTGGGCACGGACCCGTCGACCAACCTGCCCGTCGTGGTCAGGGACGGGCGGTTCGGGCCCTACGTGACGGACGGCACGACGAATGCCAGCTTGCGCAAGGGCGACGCGGTGGAGTCGATCGACATTGACCGCGCCGCGGACCTCTTGGCCGAGCGGCGGGCCGCCGGCCCGCCGTCCCGCAAGAAGAAGGCGGCCAAGAAGGCGGCGCCCGCCAAGAAGAAGGCCGCACCGGCCAAGAAGAAGGCTGCCTCGAAGACGCCCGGCGGAACGAAGAAGAAGAAGGGTGCCGCGAAGAAAGCAGGGGCGGCGAAGAAGACGGGCGTCGCGAAGAAGGCGCCGGCGGCCGAATCCGCGGAGCCCGCTGCAACGGCCGCCGAGGCCGCCATGAGGACCGCGACGACAGACCCCTTCTGACGTGGCGGTGCGGGGTCGCCTGATCGCGCTCGAAGGGATCGACGGGAGCGGCAAGTCGACCCAGGCCCGGGCGCTCGCCGCCGCACTGGGCGCCCACCTGACCCATGAGCCCGGAGCGACGCCGATCGGGGCCCGCCTGCGGCAGATGCTGCTGGCGCCGGACGCGCCGGTGCCGACGGTGCGGGCCGAGGCACTGCTCATGGCGGCTGACCGCGCCGAACACGTCGAACTCGTCCTGGAGCCCGCCCTGGCCGCGGGCGAATGGGTGGTCGCGGATCGCTACTCGGCCTCGACGCTTGCGTACCAGGGCTGGGGCCGGGGCCTCGATCCGGAGGCACTCTCCTCGCTCGTGTCCTGGGCGAGCGCCGGAGTCGCCGCCGACCTCTCGGTGCTCGTCGACGTCAGCCCCGAGGTGGCGGCCGCACGACTCAGCGCGGACCCGGAGTCGCCCGAAGGTGCGAGTCCTGGGATCGACCGGTTCGAGCGGCTCGGGCCCCAGTTCGCAGCCCGCGTCCGAGACGGATACCTCGCCCAGGCCGACGCCGACCCGGCCCATTGGGTCGTCGTGGACGGTACAGAGGCGGTCGACGCGCTCAGCGTGCGTATCCTCGGATTGGTGCGCGAACGGCTGGGCGATACACCGGTTCCGACCACGTGAGCGAAGAGCGCCCAGCCGCCGCGCTCTTCTCGGGCGTGGTGGGCCAAGAAGACGCAGTCGCCAAGCTTCGGGCCGCGGCGAAGAGCCCGGTGCATGCCTACCTCTTCCGAGGCCCGCAGGGCTACGGCGGGCTCGCTGCGGCCTTCGGCTTCGCCGCCGCACTGCTCTGCCCGAGCGGCGGGTGCGGTGAATGCCCAACGTGCCGGGCTGCTCTGGCCGGCACGGATCCGGACCTCCACGTCGTCCGCCGGAGCGGAGCGTCCGTCTCCAAAGAGACGATCCGCCGGATCGTCACCTTGGCCCACCGCCGCCCGTTGGCCTCGGCGCGCCAGGTAATCGTGGTCCTCGACATGCACCTGGTGCAGGACCGTGCACCCGTGCTCCTCAAGACGCTCGAGGAGCCGCCGGGTGACACCGTGTTCGTCCTGCTGGCCGACGAGGTCGTGCCCGAGCTGCTCACAGTCGCCAGTCGCTCCGTCGAGGTGCTCTTCCCGCCGGTGCCCCGCGACGTCTTGGTGCGTTGGCTGACCGACTCCGGCGTGGCGCACGCAATGGCTGTCGTCGTGGCCGACGCCAGTGGCGGCAATCCCGAGCGGGCCCGTGTCATGGTCGACGACCCCGACGTCGCGGCACGGGTCGCGTTGTGGTCGTCGGTGCCCGACGAGCTGACGACGGCGGGGACGACGGCGGTCACCATGGCGCGGCGCGTGCTCGATTCGGCCGACCGCGCCGTCGAGCCGTTGCGCGCCTCCAACGCACGCCGGCTGGAAGTGCTCACCGAGGCCGCCCGCGAGATGGGCGAGCGTGGCCTGCCGGGACGCAAGGAGATCACCGACCAGCATCAGCGCGAGGAACGCCGCTTCCGCACGGACGCGTTGCGGGCCGGGCTGGGGGTGCTGGCCCGGACCTACGGCGCCCGCGCCACCGGGGCGGCCCACGAGGGTCCCATCCCGCCCGGCGACCGCGAGGTCCAGGCGGCCGCCACGGCGGTGGACCTGATCACCCAGGCGGCGCAGGCACTGCCCCGCAACCCCAACGAGACGCTGCTGGTCCAGTCGCTTTTCGTCCGCCTCGCGACGTTGGCCAGCTCGTAGGCGTCGTCCGGGCGACCGAGGCGCCCGCCCTAGGTCGAAGGTCGAGGGTCCCCCCGGCGTGCCTGTTCAAGCTTCATCCTCGTTCTTCCGAGAAGAGCACCTGAGTTCTGCTTGAGAAGAGCGGCGCGGCCCGACCTAGCATCGGGGCGGCACGAACCAGGTGGGGGAAGAGATGTTGGCGAGGGATTCCGAGGACGTCGTGATGATGTCGCGGGATGCCACCCAGCCCTGGTTCGAGGTCCGTGTGCTCGGTCCGCTCGAGGTCTGCTGGGACGGGCACGTGGTGGAC
>JBPYFR010000263.1:0-4719 GCA_051985685.1 Acidimicrobiales bacterium | reverse complement strand
TCGAGTACGCGCCGATCCTCTAATGGCCTGCTCAGGAACCGCGCCCGTTCTCTCGCCGTGGCCAGTCGACGAAGGAACCGTGACTTTTCGACAGCTTTGTGTTTTACCGTCCGTAGCGTTGGCACGGCTCGTTTTTTAGCATCGTCACCACGCTTGCGCCGCTCGTAAAGGGGTTGAGCGCAGCGGGGCAATCGCTCTGTTCAGTCTTCTGTTCCCCTCTGGTTCACGCGGGCGAACGCGCCTCCATCCGCCGTGCTACAAGATGAGTTCTTGTTTGCCATCTCGAGAACGTTGCCCTTGGGGACGAGAAGGTTCTCTTCGATTGGTAGGAGGTCAAGATGAGACGCAACCCCTATGACGATTTGCCTGCGGTGCCTCGCTTTGCGTTGAGGAGCAATCTCATTTTCGATGGTCAACGTCTGCAAACCGACCAACGCAGCGGGATTCTTGGTGCAGGCGGACAGGACACATCGCCAGACCTCGAGTGGTCGGGTTTTCCCGACGAGACCCAGAGCTTCATGATCACGATGTACGACCCCGATGCTCCGGTCCCGAGCGGGTTCTGGCATTGGGCGGTCGTGAACGTCCCTGCGAGTGTGACATCGTTGGCCACGGGGGCAGGCGACAGCGACGAGGCACTGCCCTCCGGGGCATTTCATCTCGCGAACGATGCCGGGCTGCATCGTTACTTGGGCGCGGCTCCACCACCCGGCGAGCCTCATCGATACTTCGTGGTCGTGTCCGCGCTGGACATGGCCGACACTCGAATGCCCGCCACCGCGACGCCCGCTTTGGCCTCCTTTCAAATGCTGCAACACACCATTGGCAGGGCCACGTTGGTCCCGGTGTACGGGGTTGACGCTTGACGGTCATCTCTCGCCGGCCGCAGGTGTCTGCAACCCCGCTCGAGTGCGATCCGTCTGCCATCAGATTCGCCGGGTTGTCCCGGATCGGAGTCCCGAAGTCCACGATGCCCCGAATCGTGACTGACGAGTGCGAACTGGATTCGGTCTCCGATCCGGGAGAGACAGGTATACCCCACACGGCCGCTCAGAAAACGCCACGTCATGTCGCCCTTCGTCGAGCCTGACGACATGGGCCCTGTAGTCGTGGTCCCAAAGGACATGAGCCTGCTCGGGGAGGAGATCAAGCGGCCCAGTCGGGGCTGTTGACGGTCAGGTCAGCTCGGGGTCGAGACGGGGAAGAACGATGATGACGCCGGAATTCGACAGCGGACTCGTCTCCGAGCTCGCGGCACGATTCGGAGATCGCCTGATCCGGGTGGAGTCCCCGCTGCGGCCATGTGAGTCCGATCCGAACAGCCCGGAGTGCGCGGCAGCGTTGCGGAGCCTGCGCAACCCGTTCTTCATCGAAGATCAGCCCGGAGGATTCCACACGACGGGGTGGCTCGGAGCCTTCGACTCTCGGCCCAGCCCGTACGCGATTGTGACCGAGACGGCGGGCGACATAGCCGACGCCATCGTGTTCGCCCGCCACCACGGACTGAGAGTGGTCGTCAAGGGGACCGGGCACGACTACCTCGGTCGCTCCGGAGCCGCGGATGGGCTGCTCGTGTGGACGCGGCGGATGTCTGAGATCACCGTGCACGACTCCTTCCGCCCCACCGGAGCCGGGCCGGAGGTCGAAGGGGGTGTTCCCGCGGTCAGCGTGGGAGCGGGCGTCCGATGGCTCGAGGTCTACCAACGACTGGCACCACTCGGCCGTTACGTCCAAGGAGGGGGCTGCACGACGGTCGGAGCTGCCGGCGGATTCACTCAAGGTGGGGGATTCGGCAGCTTCTCGAGGCGGTACGGGACTGCCGCAGGGAACCTGCTGGAGGTGGAGTTGGTCACCGCAGCGGGCGAGGTCCTCGTCGTGAACGAGACGCAGGACGCCGACCTGTTCTGGGCGCTCCGGGGCGGCGGTGGCGGCACCTTCGGTGTCGTGTCGAGGATGACCATGCGGACCCATCGACCGCCCCAGACCCTCGGCGCGGTGGCCGGCACCATCCGGGCGAACGGAGACGAGGAGTTCCGCGCGCTCGTGGACGAGATCGTGCGCCTCGTTCCGAGGCTCTGTGACGAGCACTGGGGTGAGCAGATCCAGCTCAACCAAGACAATTCGGTGCAGTTCTCGCTCACCGCCGTCGACCTGGCCGATCAGGACGCGCAAGCCCTGTGGGCACCGTTCCTCGAGTGGGTCGCTGCTAGAGGGAGCTCGTACACGACGGACGTGATCGTGACCACGCTGCCCTTCGAGCGCTTCTGGGACCCGCGGCTGTGGGACGAGCTGGCACCCGACATGATCCGCCATGACGATCGCGCCGGTGGGTCACCGGACCACTTCTGGTGGGCTTCCAATCAAGGGGAGGTGTCCGAGTTCCTCGATGCGTACCAATCCCGTTGGCTGCCTCTGCGCCTCTTCGAGAGATCACCGGAGGTGATCGCCCGAGCGTTCTTCGAGGCGACGCGGCACTGGCACCTCGCTCTTCACTTCAACAAGGCACTGGGCGGTGCCTCGCGCGAGGCGGTGACCAGGGACCGGGCGACGTCGATCAACCCAGCCGTCTTCGATGCTGCCTGTCTGCTCATGACCGGCTCAAATCAGCTGGACGCCTTTCCCGGCGTCAGCGGCCGAGAGCCTGACGTCGAGAAGGGAGCCGCCAATGCCGATCGAGTGCGCCGGGCCATGGAGCCCATTCGGGCGGTGACGCCGGACTCCGGGAGCTACGTCAACGAGACCGATTTCTTCGAATCGGACTGGCAGCGCTCCTTTTGGGGGGACAACTACCGACGGCTGCTCGACGTGAAGCAGAGGTACGACCCGGCCAACGTCTTCCGCGTCCATCACGGTGTGGGGAGTGAGGGACGGGCGTCCTGAGACGCCGGCCCTCAAGCGGGTTGTGCTGAAGCGCGCAATCCGTCGAGGATCAGGCTGAGCATCCGAACCGTCTGGTCGGCCGGGATGCTCGGATTCGCGCAGATGGGCGCCACGAGCTGTGGAATGTCGGCGCCCTCGATATCCCTCCGGACGACGCCTGCATCCTTCGCCCGGTCGATGACGAGTTCGAACGAGGCGTCGATGGCCGCGCGCGCTCTCGAGCGTAGAGCAGGGTTCTTCTCGAAGGCCTGGTGCAGCTCGGTGAGGAACGTGCTCTTCCTGTTCGCGTACTGGATGAACGCCTCGAAGAACGCTTCCACCGCCGGCCAGGGCTCCAGTTCGGAGACGACACGGCGCGCCGTTTCCGCGAGCTCCTCCACGTCCTCTTCGTAGACCGCCTCGACGACGTCGAGCCGGGAAGGGAAGTGGCGGTAGAGCGTCCCCACCCCCACGCCGGCGTGCCGCGCGATGGCCTCCAAGGACGCCCCGGCACCTTGCTCCGCGAAGACCTCACGGGCGGCGACGAGGAGGCGCTCGCGGTTGCGGCGCGCGTCGGCGCGCATCGGCTTCTCCTCGCCGGCGTCATGAGGTTCCGTGAGCCCGACGCCGGTGTCCGCAATGTCGTGCTTGGTCACCATCTCTGCACCTTCGACCCATGAAGGGGTTGCTAAACGGAGGCAGCCTCCGTATAATAAACGGAGGAAGCATCCGCTTAACTCAGGATACCAGCGGAAAGGTCGTAGTCAATGCCCCAAACCACCCTTGTCCGAGCGCGCCCTATGGCGAATGAACCCATGCCACAGATGCCGGAACTCCCTGGTCACAGGGCCGCCCGCAGGCTGGGACACCCCTCGGTGCTGCTGTTCGTGATCCTCGCTGCCCAGATGATGGTCATTTTGGACACGACCATCGTCAACGTAGCCCTGCCCCACATCCAGCGCGCCCTGGGTTTCTCGACCAGCGCCCTGTCGTGGGTCTTGAACGCCTACATCCTCGCTTTCGGTGGCCTCCTTCTCCTTGGCGCAAGAGCGGGTGACCTGTTCGGGCGACGCCGGGTCTTCCTCCTCGGGATCGCGCTCTTCACCGGCAGCTCGCTCCTCGGCGGACTCGCCCTGAGCGGATGGGTGCTCCTCGCGGCCCGTGCCTTGCAGGGCACGGGGGCCGCACTGGCGGCCCCGTCGGCGCTGTCCCTGTTGACGACGTCGTTTCCGGAGGGTCCCCAGCGCGTCCGGGCCATCGGCCTGTACACGACCGTGTCGGCGGCCGGCGGAGCCACCGGGTTGGTCGCGGGCGGGCTCCTCACCGAATGGGTCTCGTGGCGTTGGGTCATGTTCGTCAACGTGCCGATCGGCGTCGTGGTCTGGCTGGTCGGTCGCATGGTGATCGCCGAGACGGGTACGCGGCACGGCCACTTCGATCTAGCCGGTGCGTTGTCCTGCACGGCTGGCGTCAGCGCGATCGTCTACGGCCTGGTGCGGGCCGGAAGCGAGGGGTGGACCAGTCCCGTGACACTGGCATCCCTCGCGGGTGGTGCCGTCGTGATCGGAGCGTTTCTCTGGCACGAGGGGCGGGCGGCAGAGCCCATCCTCCCTCTGCAGCTCTTGAGGAACCGGACCCGCAGCTCGGCGAATGCCGCTCGAGGGTTGCTCTACGCAGGGTTCTACGGGCTGTTCTACTTCATGGGCCTCTTCATTCAGGAAGTGCAGAACTACTCGCCGCTTCGCACCGGACTCGCTTTCTTGCCCATGCCGGTGTCGGTCTTCCTCTCTTCGCAGTTCACCACCCGCGTGCTCATGCGCCGCCTGCCGGAGAAAGTCGTGATGGTCCTCGGCACCGCCG
>JBPYFR010000262.1:0-8150 GCA_051985685.1 Acidimicrobiales bacterium | reverse complement strand
GGTCGAGCCCTGGTACCGGGTGACCCTGGCAGGGTCCCGTGACCGACTGGCCGAAGTCGACGCCGGCATCGTCGGTACGACCTACCAGCCAGACCGCGACAACTACCAGCAAGTCAAGGCAGTGCTGGCCGCGGCACCCCTCGACCCCGACTGCCTGCGCGCCGCGCTCGACATCCGTTCCGTCCTGAAGCTGCCAGAAGAGATCTTCGAGTCAGACCCGGACCTGGCAGACAAAGCCGCCAAGCTGGCACCCGCGGCCAAAGACGTGGCGACCCTCGGGCCAAACCGGGAGCAACTGGTGGCGATGGCGAACGTGTAGCTGTCGGCAGGAGCCTTGTCGCAGCCCAGCTCAATCGGGCAGCGTGTGGATGTTCTGCGGGCAGATTGAAGTGGCACCACTTTGGCCCACTACGGCCAACCCACCGCTCGGCATGGAGTTTGGGCGAGGCGTCGGCGGCTAGTCGGCCCCGCGGGCAGACTGTGAGGCGGTGAGCGTCCTCCCAGAGACTCTTGTCACACGCTCGGCCGATGGCACGACTCTCGCTTATCTCGTGCTCGGGAGCGGACCTCCTTATCTTGTCTCGCCCACGCCGATGCAATTCGGCATACCGGACATCTTTTGGGACGAACCCGGCTACAGGAGAACCTTGACCCGGCTCGCGTCCTTCGGCCGCCTCATCATGCCGCACCCGAGGGGCGTCGGGGCGTCCGAGGGCGATAATCGTGACCTCTTTGTTCCTGGTGCGGTCTCCGACGCGGATCTCATGGCAGTGCTGGACGCCGCCGGCGTCGAGCAGGCCGTTCTCTTTGGGTACAGCTTCGGCGGTCATTACGCGATTCACTTCGCCGCGACTTACCCCCAGCGAGTGGACGCGCTGATCTTGATCGATACCTTCGCTCACTACGTACGGGAAGACGACTACCCGTGCGGCTTTCCCCGTGAGCGTCTCGATGACGTGACCGCAACCATCGAGCGGTCATGGAGCAACTTCGCGGACCTTGAGATAGCTGCGCCCACTCGTGCGACCGACGAGCGTCTTCGGGTGCTGTGGGAACGCGGCCGGCGGTCGACTTTCGGTCCGAGTCGCTATGCCGAGACAATACGACGGACCTTCGAATTGGACACACGTGCGCTTCTTCCCTCGATCTCGTGTCGCACCCTCGTCCTTCATCGTGAGGGAGACCGCTTCATCCACCTCGGGGCCGGTCGCTACCTGGCCGAGCGCATCCCAGGAGCCAAGTTCGTCGTGCTCCCAGGCGGGGATCACCTCTTCTTTGTGGGCGACACCGATGCGCTGGTTGACGAGATCGAAGAGTTCGTGGTCGGCACCCGCAGTGGCGCTGAGGGCGACGCGCTCACAGCCACCGTCGTCTTCACCGACATCGTGGCCTCGACTGAGCACCAGGCCCGCGTCGGCCCCCGCCAGTGGTCGCGGCTGACCGACCAGCACGAGGCGCTGGTACGCGACCTGTTGGCCCGCCACCGCGGCCGAGAAGTGAAGACGACCGGTGATGGGTTCCTTGCGACATTTGACGGCACAAGCAGGGGACTGCGCTGCGCCGCCGAGATCGTCAAGGACGCCGCCCATGGCCTCGGCTTAGAACTGAGAGCCGGCGTCCACACGGGCGAAGTCGAGCTGCGTGGGCGCGACATCGCCGGTCTGGCCGTGACGATTGCGAGCCGGGTCTGCGACCTGGCAGGGCCAGATGAGGTGCTGGTGACAAAGACGGTGACCGACCTAGTGGTCGGCTCGGGTATGGAGTTCGTGGATCGGGGCGAACGCGAACTTAAGGGCGTTCCAGGCCAGTGGAGACTTTTCGGCGTGAAGAACCTCGGCCACGGCACAAACACTGCCCCCTAACACAGGATCTGTGGCGGGGCCGCCACGGCCAACCCAACCGCTCGTCTTCGGGCTTGGCGAGGCGTCGGCGGCAGGACGGCACCGGGGGCAGACTGTGAGGCGGTGAGCGTGCTCCCAGAGCCTCTTGTCACACGATCGGCCGATGGCACGACCCTCGCCTACCACATGTCCGGGAGCGGGCCACCTGATCTCGTCTGGATGGAAAACGCCTCGCCGGTAGAACCTCTTTTGGACGAACCCGGCTTCAGGAGAACCTTGACCCGGCTGGCGTCCTTCGCCCGCCTCATCCTGCTCCAGGCCAGGGGCATCGGCGCATCCGAAGGCGATCCTCGTGACGTGTTTGTTCCTGGTGCGGTCTCCGACGCGGACCTTCTCGCCGTGATGGATGCCAACGGCGCCGAGCGAGCCGTTCTCGTTGGGGATACCTCCAACGGTCAATACGCGATTCACTTCGCCGCCACTCACCCAGAGCGGGTGGACGCCCTCGTCTTGATCGGTACACACGCCCACTACGTACGAGAAAACGATTACCCCTGGGGGTTTCCCCGCAAGCGTCTCGATGACGTCACGGCATTCATCGAACGGTCATGGAGGACGGAGGCAGCGATCGAGATATTTGCACCGAGTCGTGCGACCGACGAGCGCTTTCACGCCTTGTGGGGACGCGGTGTCCGATTCAGGGGTCCGAGTCTTTTTGCCGAAATCTTGCGACGGAACCTCGAATGGGACGGACGTGGGCTTCTCCCATCGATCTCGTGTCGAACCCTCGTCCTTCATCGTGAGGGAGATCGCACGATCCACCTCGGGGCTGGTCGCTACCTGGCCGAACACATTCCCGGAGCCAAGTTCGTCGTGCTCCCGGGAGAGGATCACCTCTTCTTCGTTGGCGATTCCGATGCGCTGGTTGACGAGATCGAAGAGTTCGTCGTGGGTACGCGCAGTGGTGCTGAGAGCGACGCGGTCACAGCCACGGTCGTCTTCACCGACATCGTGGCCTCGACCGAGCACCAAGCCCGGGTCGGCCCACGCGAGTGGTCACGGCTGACCGACCTGCACGAGGCGCTGATACGCGACCTACTCGTTCGTCACCGCGGCCGAGAAGTGAAGACCATCGGAGACGGGTTCCTGGCGACCTTCGACGGCACGGGCAGGGGACTGCGCTGCGCCGCCGAGATCGTTAAGAGCGCTCAGGGTATCGGCTTAGAACTAAGAGCCGGCGTCCACACGGGCGAAGTCGAGCTGCGTGGGAGCGACATCGCCGGGCTGGCTGTCACCATCGCGAGCCGAGTCTGCGACCTGGCTGGACCAGGTGAGGTGCTGGTGACGAGGACCGTGACCGACCATGTCGTCGCCTCGGGCATCGAGTTCGACGATCGGGGCGAACACCAACTGAAGGGCGTTCCGGGCAACTGGAGGCTCTTCGGCGTGAAGAATCTCGACAAAAACACCGCCCCCTAACAGCGGCTCGGGGATCGATATTCGGGGGCGACGCGGCAAAGCCTTGATGAAGCAATGATGTCGTTGGTGGATATGCGTCCGGAAACCAGCTACGCGACCGTGGGAGACGCCGATGTCGCCTACCAGGTGATCGGGGACGGGCCTCTCGACCTTCTTTTCTGCTACGGGCTCGGAAGTCACATCGACTTTATGTGGCAAGTTCCGGCCATCGCCACGTTCTTCCACCGCCTGGCTTCGTTTTGCCGGCTGATCCTCTTCGATCGCCGGGGCACGGGAGCCTCAGACGGAGTTCCCCGGACCGCCGTCCCGACGTGGGAAGAGTGGACCGAGGACATCGCCGCGGTTCTCGATGCGACGGGATCGAAGCAGACGGCTCTCTTGGGCACGTTAGACGCAGGGACAATCGCCATCATGTACACCGCCATGCATCCAGAACGGGTGAGCTCCCTTGTCCTTCTGAACGCGGGCGCTCGATACACCCAGGCCGACGACTACCCAGCGGGCGTCCCGCCCGAGACGGCGGACGCCCTAATCGAAGGGATTGCGACGACGTGGGGCACGCCAGAGTTCGTGGCCCTCGCCAACCCAAGCGCCGATTCGGAGTTCGTTCAACTCGTTGCACCGATACTTCGTGCTTCGGCGACACCTCGGACGGCGGCGGCGCAGTACCAGTACATCCTGCGAGGAGATGTCAGAGAGGTCCTTCCGCTGGTCCACGTACCGACCTTGGTCTTGCACGTGACCGAGCAGTTGCTCTCGCCGATCCACCTCGGTCGTTATCTCGCTGAACACATCGACGGAGCGACTCTCGTCGAGCTTCCGGGGGGCGACCTCTCATTTCCACCTGCCAATCACGTGATCGCAGATGAAGTCGCCGAGTTCTTAACAGGGCACCGACTCATCGTCGAGGTCGACCGCATTCTCGCCACAGTGCTCTTCACGGACATCGTTCGGTCCACCCAACAAGCAGCGGCCCTCGGCGACGAACGATGGCGATCTTTGCTCGATGCGCACGATCGTGCCGTACGCGAGCAACTCCGACGATTCCGGGGGCGAGAGATCAACACGACGGGCGACGGGTTCGTCGCATCCTTCGACGGCCCGGCTCGGGCGATTCGCTGCGCCAGGGAGATCATCAGGGTCACCAAGGATCTCGGGATCGACCTCCGGGCCGGATTGCATACCGGTGAGTGCGAGGTGCGGGGAGAGGACCTCGGTGGGCTTGCTGTCCATATCGCCGCCCGAGTCGCGACGACCGCGTCCCGTGGAGACCTCCTCGTTACGGCCATGGTGAAGGACCTCGTCGCCGGCTCGGGCATCGAGTTCAATGACACAGGCGAGCACGAGCTGAAGGGCGTCCCGGGATTGTGGAAGCTGTTTGCCGTTCGGGGCTGACGGTCCCTGCAATGCGCGGCGCGGCTAGCCCATAACACCGGATCTGTGGCTACGCCGCAGGAAGAGTCTTGCGTGTCCGACGCGCCCGACGTTTGGCGAGGGCCATGCGAAGCAGGTAGCGGGGCGATGGTGGGATCCAGCCGAGGTGGCGAGCCCTGCCCATGTCGTCTCGGTTGGCCCAGTGCTCGATCACTTTGCCGTCGGCGATTCGGAACCAGTGGGTCTGCGTGTCGCTGGTGGTCCTGCCGGTCGGTGGAAACACCTGCTCCACTTGTCCGGCTGAATCGTAGAAGACGAAGGGTCCCACTTGGCGAGCGTGCTGTGTGGTGTGGACGACGATGAGATCTCCTTCGGCGACCACCTCATTAAGTTCCCAGCGCATGTCGCCCAACGCTTCCCGTAGCCACAAAGCGGTCGCGTAGAACGCGCTTGGCCCGTTCTGGCGAGCAGCGGGGGGTTCATTGTCCGATTCTCGGTTGACGGCGTCTGGATGGAAGATCGCCTGGAAATCACTGAGGTCCCCGTGAGAAAAGGCGTCGAAAACCCGCGTACAGACCGACCTGGCGGACTCGGCGCCACCCCGTCCCGGAGGTTCCGTCGGTGCAGTGGTCATCGCTGCTCCTCTCACGCCGGAGCCGTGTCACCTACTAGATAGTAACGAGGAGGCAGGGAATCGTCGACGGAGAAGTTGTGCCCGTTGTGACGCGGGTCACCGTGCAATGCGAAGGTCCGGGACCCTCATCTCAATCCCTTGGCCCAGCTATATGAATCGAAGGACCCGGAGATGTAACGGGCGCGGTGTGCCGATACAGCGTGGCGTGCGTTCCCAGAACACTGGAACGCGGGCGCTGTTCAGCTCCCGGCAATGTTGAGAACAAGTTTGCGGAGACGCCGCCAATAACCGTGTCAGTCTGCTCTCTGCATTGCGACTGATCGGATGCGACGAAGCGAGGCGTGGCGGGTTGTCCGCAGGTGGGGCTTGGCTCCATACGTATCCGGAAGCGACGGGTACTCATTGCAGGTCGGCTAGGAGCGTGGGATTCCCGCAGCCAAGGGACGCGGCCGGCGACGCCTCTGGGTGGACACCAACCTCCTCAGAACCGTAAAGGGTTCCACCGATAAGGCCTTCGGCGGCCTCAGAGGGAGCACAACAGGAAGTCGCGACATCCCGTGCAGCAGCGGCGTAGCGCTGTCACGGCTGTGCGCACCCGGTCCGCATCTCGTTCATTCATGGTGTCTCCTTTCTAAGAACCGCCCAGGACGTGGCGAACCGCGGCGGGGCGCTCGGCCACTATGAGCACTCGGCGTGGATAGGGCCGCAGCCCCACCGTGAGCATCGCTTCGGCGAGGACGCTTGCTGCTGCGTGCTCCCCCATTTCGGCGTTCAAGGCATCTGCTGCTTCCAAGAGCGCGGCAAAGGTTGGATAAACGCGATCAGCCCATCCAGGCGTCTCCTGGTAAGCGTCGATCCTCAGGCCTGATTCGGCGAGCAAGGGTGCGTAGTCGGGCACGGGGTCTATGCCCAGAATGGGCACTCCACTGACCTTTGTGGGGTCAACCTCGAAGCACACGATGGCGACGCGCCCTCCAGGCTTGAGGATGCGAGCGAACTCCAGAAGGGCTGCGCGCTTGTCGGGCGCGTATTGGAACGCCTCAATCGTGATGATGGCGTCCACGCTGGCATCGCGGAGATTGGTCGCCTCAAAGGTGCCACGTTGGAAGTTTGACTGATCGGACAACCCCGCGGCTTCGGCGCGTCGCTGCGCAGCGAACAAGCCACTCTCGGTTGGGTCGATGCCGATGAGCGTGGCGCCTGATGCTTGGGCCGCCCACAAGCCGGGTCCGCCTGCCCCACACGCCAGATCGACGAGCACGTCGCCGGGTGCGAGTTCGAGACGGTCGAGCATCCGTCGGGCTTCGGTCAGCGTTAGAAATCCGATGTGTGCGAACTCAATCGGGAACTCGCCGTCGTACGCAGTCTCTCGCCAGATGCGGTTGAAGGTCTGGCCATAGGGCAGGGCCTCATAGACGGCCTCGTAGCCATCTTGGACGGCCTGGAAGACGCCGTCGTCGGTGACGTCGTCACCGAGGTCGATTGGGATCTCGGGATCGCTCACCGCCTGGAAGTATCACCGATTTGGGCTACTTGTGGCCACAGCAACAGCAGGGTCGGCAGCCACAAGTGCAGCCGCAGTGAGCCAGGGCACACACGAGGACCGGGGACGCCAGGCACGGAGCAAGGGGCCGGAGGGCAGGCCACACACACCACAAGCCGGGACGGGCGAGCGAGAACGACAGGCGCCGGCGGGGCGGGGACGAGAGCGAGCCCCGGCCGAGCAACGGCGAGCGAGGACGAGGCGAACGCGGGGCCGCGGGGACCTGAGGGAGGGACCGGAGCGAAGCGGGCGGCGAGCGAGCTGGCGACGGGTTGCGTGTTGCGTGGCCGGCGCAGGTTTCGACAGGGGAGCGGACGGCCGACGCCTCGAACTACGTGGGCAAGCGGCGACGCAGGACGGCCATCCCCGAACCGGCGATCAGGGGCAGAGGATCATAAGGGCGAAGGCATGAAGCACCCGTGACTATTCACTCCCCTTCGAGGTCGCTCGTCGAGCCACACCGACTGCCGCAGAGACGCTGTTGCCGCCAACCGACACCTCGATCTGGTGGCCATCGGGGTCCCGGAGAAACGCCCAGTACAGCTCGCCGGACTGTTTGGGTCCAACGATCAGGCAGCCATCTGTGTCTGCTGCCGCGGCGATGGCGTCTACCGCTGTCCGTGACTGACAAGCGATTCCAAAGTGAGCGAACCGGCCCATCGGCACACTGGGCTCCGGGCCTTCAACTAGAACGAGGACGAAGTCCTGCGTTAGGTCGCTCACCCATACGACCCGCGCGTGCTCATCGGTTCTTGAATGGACGACCTGCATCTGTAGGTGCTTGTGGTAGAACGACACGGATCGCTCCAGATTTCGACAGGCGAGAGCGACGTGGTTGAAACCAGGCTTGTCCACGTGCTCAGTGTCGCGCGGCTGCGCTTATCCGCGGCTCACAGCGATGCCGACCCGGTGATCAGGGGCACCCCAGCCCGGTCTCGCTCAGTAGCTGATGGTTCCCTTGAAAGTGGTGGTAGATGTAACCATCTCAATCGATCCAACGATCGAGATGGACGTGCTCATGCCCGTGGTCGTTAACGTCCCGCTCACGTCAGCGAACCGACCGGTGCCGCCGGTAATCGTGTTGACACTCGTCGGCGGCCCGAGCACCGAAGCCGGGAATCGATGTACCGTTCTCGCATCCAATTGGTTGGGGGTAGGTCATGGTTGGACGTCTTCTGCGGGTGACCGGCACGGTTCTGGTGATCGCAGCCGCATTTGTCACACCCGTGTTGGCTACGTCGGCCCCGGCATCTGCGGACACGGTCATCAACGGCTGCAC
>JBPYFR010000261.1:0-5550 GCA_051985685.1 Acidimicrobiales bacterium | reverse complement strand
CCAGCGCGCACCGCGCCGGCACAGCCAAGGCTGGCTTCAACGTCTTGAGCGCGCTCGGGTTCGGCCTGGGCCTCACGGAGCCGACCGGCACCGAGGCGGAGCTGGCGGCGGTCCGGCACGCGCTGGCGGTGTGGCACGTCACCACGGTGGTCGTCGCGACCAATCCTGCGGCTCCGCCGTCACAACAGGGCGACGACCCGACCTACGCCGCCGCCTTCATGACGGCCGCGCTCGGACGCGCGCCCGTCGTCGAAGCGGGGGCATGGGTGTGGAACGGCGTGTCGCTGCAGACGCAGGACCCGCTCGGCGTGCCGGCGGGGTCGCTGCGGGGCTGCGCACAGGAAGCGGAGCGTCGCTCGGGGCGCAGCGTGGCGAGCGAGCGAGTGGCCCACTGCGTGATCCGGGATGCGACCGTGACCCAATGAGCCCGTGTAGGGCGGGTCGTCGCCGAGGTCGGATACGTCGCCGAGGTCGGACGAGAGTGAAGAAGGCGGCTGAGGTCCACGCGCGTGACCGACCGAGGGGCCGTCGAGCGTCGGAGGCCGCGTGCGTGCTCCAGTCCGGTGAGACCCGCGCCAGAGCCGGCGCGGCGACGGTGCTCCGGCAACGGAGTGTCCTGCTGACCAGCCGCGACGCCCAGTGAGTCCAACTTCGCCTCTGTGTGCGTTGAGTAGTCTGAGCCTTTATGGCGCTGGAAACCGGCACCGAAACCGGCACTGAAGCCGGCACGGATGCCGGCACCAATGGACGGCGATTCTGGCTCTGGTTGACCGTATGGACGGCGCTTGGCCTCGCCATCCGATTGGCGACGGTGTTCGGGCGACCCGACCGCAAGCCCGGTGGCGACCCCGGTTGGGCGTGGGGTACGGCGAAGCTCTTGGCGGCCGGGAAGGGCTTCATCAACCCCCTCGCGTACAACTACCACGAGCAACACCACGTCCTCCAAACGGCCGGGTGGCCTCCGCTGTGGACCATGTTCTTGACCATCCCGAACTTCTTCGGGTTCCACTCGTTTTATGCGGCCCGGATCTGGGCTTGCATCGTCGGTGCAGGCGCCATCGTGGTCTGCGGGCTGGCCGGCCGGGAGATCGCGGGCCGCCGGGTCGGTCTCATCGCCGCCCTGCTCATCGCCGTCTACCCGAACATCTGGATGAACGACGAGCTGGCCTCGTCGGAGGCACTCTCGGTGCTCTGCGTCGCGTTGGTCCTGTGGACCACGTACCGCTTCTGGCGCCGACCCAACTGGTGGAACGTGGCCGCACTGGGAGCGAGCGTCGGCCTCGCCACATTGTGCCGGGACGAGCTCGCGCTCCTGGCCCTCTTCATCGTCGTTCCCGTCGTCCTGCTCGTTCGCGCCGACTGGCGGAGACGCCTCGGTCTGTTGGGCCTTGCCGCTGCCGCCGCCGCGGTCCTGGTGTTCCCGTGGGTGGGTTACAACTTCAGCCGCTTCGACAAGCCCGTGTACATCAGCGACGGCTTTGGGCCGACGCTGGCGTCGGCCAACTGCGCGAAGACCTACTCGGGCCTTGCCGAGGGCTACTGGTCGTATCAGTGCGCGAACATCAACTACAAGTTCACGCCGGCCGCCGACGAATCCGTCAACTTCGCGAAGGCGCAAACGGTCGGCACGAACTACATCCGTCACCACGAGAGCCAGTTGCCCGGTGTGATCGCCGCCCGTATCGGTCGTGGCCTCGGCTTCTTCAGGCCACTCCAGCAAATTCGGTTTGACGCCGTGCTCGAGACGCGCCCGTACCGCTGGGCGCTGACCGGGCTGTTCATGTACTACGTCCTGTTGGCCCTGTCCATCGGCGGCACCGTCGTGCTACGCCGTCGACGCATCTTGGTGTTTCCGTTGTGGGCCGTGCTCCTCGACGTCCTTGCTGTGTTCATCGTCTCCTTCGGCCAGACCCGCTACCGCGTGACCTTCGAGGTGTCGCTCGTGCTTCTCGCCGCGGTCCAGCTCGAGTGGTTCTGGTCCAAGGTGTTCCCGGCCCGGCGCCGGGTTCCTGCGGCCACCCCCGATGACACTCCCGGTCCACCCACGCGGGAGGAACCGCTCCCCGTGGGGGTGTAGCGATGGCCGAGGGAGTGGGGACGGACCGGGTGCTGGTCGTTCTCCCGGCCTTGAACGAGGAGGCCTCGGTGGCCCACGTCGTGAAAGAAGCCCGCGACGCATTGCCCGCGTCGACGGTCCTCGTCGTTGACGACGGATCAGCTGACGGCACTGCGGAGGCAGCTCGACGGGCGGGGGCAACCGTGATCTCGAGTCCGTTCAACCTGGGTGTGGGGGGAGCCATGCGTATCGGGTTCCGCTACGCCCGGTCGCACGGGTACGCCGCTGTCGTGCAGGTCGACGCTGACGGGCAGCACGATCCTCGGGACATCGGGCGGCTGCTGGAGAGCCTCCAACAGGGGCCGGCGCCCCACGTGGTGATCGGAGCAAGGTTCTCGGGGACGGGCGAGTTTGCCGTCCCCTGGGCGCGCCGCCTGGCCATGCGCCTCCTGGCTGTCTACCTCTCGCACGTGACCGGGACGACCCTGACCGATGTGACCTCGGGGTTCCGCGCGCACAACCGGAGTGCCGTCGAGCTGTTCGCCGAGACGTACCCCTCCGACTATCTGGCGGACACGGTTGAGTCTCTGGTGATCAGCACCCGAGCGGGAGGCCACGTGAGCCAGGTCCCGGTCGCCATACGACCCCGCTACGGCGGAACACCGAGCCAATCGAGCTGGTGGGCGAGCACCTACCTCCTGCGCGTCGTGGTGATGCTGGTCATCAACGTGGTCCGCCACCAGCCAGACAAAGGCAAGCGCTCGACACTGCACTCGACGAACAAAGGGGAACGACCATGACCGGTGTGCACATCATTGCTCTGGTGAGCGCCGCGGTGACGCTCACCGTCATCATCGAGCTGTCCCGGCGCAGCCAGCTCCGGGCCAAGTACACGGTCGTCTGGCTGTTGGTGGGCCTGGTCATCGCGGTGTTCGCGATCGCGCCCGGGCTGTTCAACGCCCTCGCCAGCAGCGTGGGCGTGAAGAGCCCCCCGAACCTCCTCGTGGTGGTGGCCTCCCTCTTCCTTCTCACGGTCTGCGTGTACCTCAGCTGGGAGGCGGGACGGCTCGAAGACAAGACCCGCGCCTTGGCCGAAGAGGTCGCACTCTTGCGAAACGAGCTGGAGGAACGAACCGCTGACGCGGTGGTCCCACCTCAGCCTGCGGGTCGCGAGCCCGGGTCGCAGTGATGAAATAAGAGCATGCTGAAGCCGACCACAAGGCGTTCGCGCGGGTCGGCGGAGAGGCCCGGCGCGACCGCGTCGGCCGGACTGCTCGGGTGGCGACTACTGGCCTCCGTGGGAGTGGCCGCCATCGTCGCGGCGGCGGTGCCGTCCTCTGGCCCAGCGGCGAATGCGGCCGCCCCAGCGGCTACGGCCGTCGCAGGGAGGACGTTGGCCATCCCCTCGCCAGCTACCACGGCGCGGCTCGAGCACAGGCACGGCCTCGCCCCGGGCCAGACCGTGCACGTCCTCGTCCTCGGCGATTCGCTGGCTCTGACCCTCGCCGTCGGCCTCAGCAACAACGCCCAGGCCTGGGGCGTCCACGTGCAGAACGGCGCCGTGATCGGGTGCGACCTCGATGCCACCACGATTGTGAATATCAAAGGCAGCATCAGCCAGGCAGCGCAGGGGTGCGCCGACTGGCCCCACACCTGGGCGGCTGAGGTCCGGCAGGCGAAGCCAGACGTGGTGGCGATCGAGCTCGGCCGCTGGGAGGTCTCCGACCGGATTGTGAACGGAAGCTGGACGCGTATCGGCGAGCAACCCTGGGACGACCTCCTCAGCCGCCTCCTGAACCAAGCGGTCGGCGTGGTGAGCCAGAGCGGCGCCAAGGTTGTGTTGTTCACGTTGCCCTACATCCAGCAGACGACGACGCAGCCCGACGGCCAGCCCTGGGACATCAACCAACCGATCCGCACCAATCAGTACAACAAGATCGTGCGGCAGGTCGCCGCTCGTCACAAAAGAGTGGTCACAGTGGTCGACCTGAATCGCCTCTTCGCTCCGGCGGGTCACTACACCTCCTATATCGACGGAGTGCGGGTCATGAACACGGACGACGAGCATCCTTCGATTGCCGGCGGCGAGTTGCTCCGACCGATCATCCTTCCCCAGCTACTGGGCTTGGGATCGTCGCACCGACGGGAGCTCGTCGCACGTGCGTGAGCGGCGATCGACTGATCGGCCCTGCGTCGGTCGGTTTACGAGGGCCGGGGGTCGTGCCTGGGCTGGCCCATTTCCGACCCCAGGACGAGACGGGAGTAGGGTCCTCGCGTGACCGACAAGACGGCCGCAGAGGCTCCCGCTGCGGACGCGTCGCCAGCGGAGGTCCTCGTCGAAGGGGTCCCGGCGGCCATGTCGATGGCGCCCAACGCGGCGGCGCCAACCCTCGGTGCCGAGCTCATGGTCGACTCGGGTACGCGACCCGGGGTCGATTCGATGCGGGCGGGTCTGTTGCAGGCCGGCCCGCTCGCCCTGGCCGGCGTCGTCGCCAACGGTGCCAGCGTCGTGCTCACCGTCGCGCTGGCGCGGCTCCTCACCCCGCACAGCTACGGCGTCCTCAATCAGCTGATGGGTTTGTACCTCATCCTCTCCATGCCGGGCTCGGCCGTCGTCGTCGCGGTCGTCCGGCGGGTCACCGTCTGGCACGATCAGGGCAGCGGGCAGCTGGTGCGACGGTGGGCGGGCCGCGTGCACCGGCAGGGCACGATCATGGTGCTGGTCTGGGCGGTCGTCGTGTTCGCGAGCCGGCACGGCGTGGCGGTGCTGCTCAACCAGCAGAGCGGCATTGGGATCGCGGCCATCCTCGTGGCCGGAGCGGTCTTCGTCCTCCTCTCGCTCGACCGGGGTCTCCTGCAGGCCCACCGCTCCTACCGCCCGCTGGCGGCCAACCTCATCGTGGAGATCGCCGTGCGCATCGGCGCCGTGCTCCTCCTCGTTGCCGCCGGCTTCGGCCCTTCGGGCGCCGCCGTCGGCGTGCTGATCGGCGAGGTCGCTGCCGCGGGCCACGCGCGGTACGCCGCGGTACGGGCCTGGGCCGGTGACACCGCGCGTCGGATCCGGCCGGCAGGATGGCTGGCCGCCCTGCGGCCCGACCCCGTCCTGAACGGCGCGGCCTCGGCCCGTCGCGAGGTTGCGCTCGACCTCGCCGTGGCGTCGGTGTCGCTCTCGATGGTCGCGGTGTTGCAGAACGTCGATGTGCTCGTCGTCGGGCGGGACAATCCGGCGCACAGCGGCGCCTACGCCGCTGTGTCGGTCACGAGCAAGGCCATCGTGTTCGGTGCGATCGTCCTCGGCGGGTACCTGCTGCCGGAGGCGGCGATCCGTTGGCGAGAAGGTGGGCACGCGCTACGCCAACGGGCCGTCGTCCTGGTGCTGCTGGGCATCTTCCTGTCGAGCAACTGGGGCCCGCCCGGGCACCGCACCAACTTCACCTTCGTCAACGTGCTGACGCAGATCGGCCTGGGGTACGCCTTCCTCTACCTGCTCCTGG
>JBPYFR010000260.1:0-20165 GCA_051985685.1 Acidimicrobiales bacterium | reverse complement strand
ACTGGCTGATCCGGGGCGACCTGCCCGAATTCACGGCACTGATGATCGTCCCGTGGCTCCTCTACTGGTGCTTGAAGCTGGTGACCAAGGGCGTGGCCTCGTTCCTCATCGTGCCCGTCGTCGTCCTTCTCGTCGACACGCACAACGCCATCGCGCTGTTGTCGCTGTTCATCCTGGCCATCACGTTCGTGGTCTTCGTGGCCACGAGCGGGGTCGAGGGGCTGCGCAAGAACCTTTGGCGCCTCGTGGGCTCGGTCGTTGCGGTGGCCGCCATCGTGGCGCCGATGCTGCTGGCGGAGTTGCAGTTCGCCGAGTACTACGACCCCGCCACCAAGGTGCAGGACTACTCCAACGTGTTCCAGGATTTCGTCGAACCGGTCCACTACTTCTACGACGGGTCGTATCACTGGAACGGCCCCGTGTCTTACCGGCCTTTCTTTCCGGTGCAGATCGATTTCGCCATATGGATCTCGCTGCTTCTCGGCGCCATCGTCGTGCTCATCTGGTGGAGACGCTCGCCGCGGGGCCCGAATCGTTTCTCCCTGTCTCGCTACGTCGATCTGCGTGCCCTCGCCGTGCTCGGCGCCGGCGTGCTCGTGTACATGTTCCTGCAGCTGCGAGCGTCCGCCTTCGTGTACAGGACCGTCAGACCTCTCAAGGTGATCGACTTCCCGGCTCGATCCTTGGCGTTCGTCACCGTGATCGGTGTCCTGCTCGTCATGGCCCTGGCCGAGGCACTCTTTCGCCGATATCCCGGCAACCGAGCGGTTGCCTGGTTGCCGGCTCCGTGGCTGGCCTCGCTCATTTTGCTCTCGCCTCTGACCGCCACCGCGCTCCCGGTGTTCGGTCTGACGGACTCCCCGCATGGTGCGTCCACACCATTGACCACGCTGTCCGAGTTCCCCCAGTACCAGACCTACGGAACCCAATTGCCACTCCTCTTCGACGGGGTTCTCTTCGGCGAGTACCTGCCCAAGGTCACGAGCGCTCAGGGAGGCGAGATCAACCCCGACGCCCCTCTCTATATGGATCTCGTCAAAGGAGGAAAGGCCGCCCAAGCCCTCGGTACGGCGTCGTGCTCGGTGCTCGAGCCGGCACACACCCCTGTCGAGTCGCTCAACATCCAATTCACGGTGAAGTGTGGTCGTCCGACGAGGCTGGCACTCCCCATCAGCTACAACGCGTACACGACGATCACCGCGGTGAGCCCCGACGGCGGGCGGCGTTCAGTTCCGTGCCTCCACCTCACGACCGATCCGAGGATCATCATCGACATGCCCGGCGACCAGCAAGAGGTGCTCCAGGTCTCGCTTCCCAACATCTGGCGTGTGCTGTTCTGACTCCGTTCGCCGCCAGCTCGGACTCTCGACGAGGACGGATCGCGTCGCTACGGGCCGACCCTGAATGCAGAGAGCATCTGGGTGATCAGGCCCAGGACCTCTGTCCGCGCGACCGCCGGATCGTTCGATTCTGAGACGTAGAGGCAGCCCTCGCCGAGCGCGCCGATCAGGAGGAGGGCCAAGGGGCGCAAGGGTTGTCGTTCGAGCACTCCGGCATGCATCGCCTTCCGGAGCGCACCACGGAGCGCGACCGCGCCGAAGCGGTTCTCGATGCCGCGCACCTCGTCCCAACCGAGGACGGACCGGGCGTCCTCCAACGCGATCCGGCGCACTGCAGGATCGAGGTGGGCGTCAATCCACAGCGCGCACCCGCGCAGGAGTGACTCCCAGGCGTCGGGGCCCAAGAACTCGGCGGCCGCCTGGTCGGTGACCTCACGGTGCACCTGTTCGAACACTGCCCGGAAGAGACCTTCCTTGCCCTGGAAGTGGTGGTAGACCGCGCCCTTCGTAAGCCCGGCTCGGGCCACGATCTCGTCGATCGACGTCTCGCCGTAACCGTGCTCGCCGAAGAGCTGTCGTGTCGCGCCGATCAGGGCCGCTCTCGTCGCGTCGCCTTGTGCGACCCGCCGGTCCTTGACATCCATACCTTCAGTATGCAATATTGCGTACCAGTCGTATGTGAGGGAGATACTCTCAGTACGCTATCAGGGGGAGGTCCTCGAGATGCCGAAGTACGTCATTGAGCGAGAGGTACCGGGAGCGGGGAAACTGACCGACGAAGAGCTCCGTGACATCAGCGCGAAGTCGAACAAGGTGATCTGCGACTTGGGCCCGGAGATCAAGTGGCTGCAAAGCTACGTCACCGCCGACAAGCTCTACTGCGTTTACGTGGCGCCGGACGAAGACATCATCTACGAGCATGCGCGCTGTGGTGGGTTCCCAGCCGACCAGGTCAACCTGGTGTCGAGGGTCATCGACCCTTCGACAGGGGACTGACCGAACCGAGTGCGGCCGCCTTCATGGTGAGGTAGTCCCGCTCGCGCACGTTCGCGCTGCTCGCTGCCGCCGCGACGTACGCGGTCCGGGCGGCGTCGATGTCGCCCTTCTGCTCGAGGAGGTGGGCCCGGACCGCTTCGAGCCGGTGGGAGCGGTCGAGCGCCCCTGACGCCGTCAGCTGGTCGAGGAGTTCGAGCGCGCGCTCAGGACCCTCCACCATGGCAACGGCCACGGCTCGATTGAGCCGCACGACCGGACTGTCGGTCATGCGTTCCAGCGCGGAGTAGAGCGACAGGATCCGGTCCCATTGCGTGTCCTCGTAGCGGGGTGCAGCATCGTGTAGCGCGGCAACGGCGGCCTGGGCCGCGTACTCGCCCATCGGGCCCTGCTGCAGGGCGTGGGTCGCGAGCTTGGTGCCCTCGGCGATGAGCGCGCGGTCCCAGCGGGAGCGGTCCTGTCTTTCGAGGGGCACCAGGGTCCCGGTGCCGGTTGTCCGCGCCGGCCGCCGGGCCTCGGTGAGCAGCATGAGCGCGAGCAGCCCGGTGACCTCCGGCTCTTCCGGCAGCAGCTCGTAGAGCAGGCGGCCGATTCGGATCGCCTCCGCGGCGATGTCGGTGCGACCGAGGTCGGGGCCGCCGCTGGCGGTGTATCCCTCGTTGAAGATCAGGTAGACGACCCGGAGGACGGGGGTCAGGCGTGAGGCTCGGGAACCGGCGTCCGCCTCGGGCGGCCTGAGGCGTTCTTCCGACTCGGCCACCAGGCGCTTGGCCCGGCTGATGCGTTGCGCCATGGTGCCTTCGGGTACGAGGAAGGCGGCGGCGATCTCCTTGGTCGTCAGCCCGCCCACCGCGCGCAACGTGAGCGCGACGGCCGAGGCCGGTGAGAGCGACGGGTGGCAGCACATGAAGAAGAGGTCGAGGGTGTCGTCGCGCCCCGAAGCGGGATCGGGCGGTTCTCTCGACCACGACGCCGCGAGCTCCTCGCGCCGGCGCCTGGCCTCGTCGCTGCGGTGGAGGTCGGCCATGCGACGCGACGCGACGCGAATCAGCCAGGCGAGCGGGTTGTCCGGGAAGCCGCTCGAGGGCCACGAGATCGAGGCGGCGACCAGCGCCTCTTGGACTGCGTCCTCAGCGTCGGCGAAGTGCGCGTAGCCGAAGCGACGCACGATGGCGCCGAGGGCCCGCGGCGCCAGTTGGCGCAGCAAGCCCGCGACGTCGTCGGGACCGGTCGCGGTCACGGGTCACACCTCGGGGTCCGGTGCGCTCATGACCTGGCGCACCTCGATGCGCTGGCAGATGGGCGCGCCTCCCTGGCCTGGTGCAGCCGAGATCAGGGCGGCAATCTCGTTGGCGCGCTCGGGTGTGTCGACTTCGACGATCCGGTATCCAGCCAGGAGCTCTTTGGACTCGGGGAACGGTCCGTCGGTCACCACCGGGGCCGACGTGCCGTCGGACACCACGAAGCGGGCGTCGTCCGGACCGGCGAGGCCCTGCGCGTCGATCAGCTCACCCAGCTCTTGGAGCTGTCGGTTGAGCTCATGTTGGAACTCAACATGAGCCTTCACCTCCTCGGGCGTCCACTCGAACATGGGTGCGCAGTCACCCTCCACCCCTCCGTAGTTCTGCATCAGCATGAATCGCATCGTTTCATCCTCCCTGTTCCGGCGTCCCAGTGGCGCCATGCACAGATATGTCGGAGCCGGTTGCGTCCTCTCGACGTCCAAAGCAGATCTTTTTGCCCCGAGCTGACCGCCCCGCCGGCGGCTCGCGTGGCGGCGGCGTCGCGTGCCGCTCAGGCTCAGACCACGACGAGGCCCCGCCCCGTGACGAGCGGGAGGTCGAGCGCGGTGACGAGCCCCGGCGCAGCTTCGATCACCGCGGGGACCGCGTTGACCAGACGCATGGCCGTCGCCTTGAGCCCGGCCGTGTTGTGGTCCCCGTCGGAGCCGAGGAGCTGCATGTCGACCGTATAGTTGGGCTCGCCGGTGATCTGCACGCGGTAGCAGCCTTGCCCCGCCGGTTGCGGCCAGCTCGCACCGATATCGTTGCGCAAGCGGGTCACGTGCTCGAGCACGATCACCGCTCTGTCGCCCACCATGCCGCGCACCTCGAAGTGCAGCGCGGCGGCGGTGCCGGCTTTGATCGTTCCCGCAGCCACTTCGAAGTCTTCCGGCGCCGCTTCGCGCTCGTACCACTCGGTCACGTCGGTCAGCGTCAGTCCCAGGCCCGCGGCGATCTGGCGCACCACGCTGCCCCAGGCCATGCTCAGCACGCCGGGCGTGAGCAAGAACGGGATGTCGTGCAGGTCGCGCCCGAAGCCCATGATGTCGAACAGCACCATGGGCTGGTCGTACGTGTTGTAGTTGAGTACCTCGGAGCAGCGGACTTCCTCGATGCGCTCACAGACGCCGCTGAGCACGAGCGGGAGCGCGTCATTGGCAAAACCCGGGTCGACGCCGTTCACGAACAGGGACACGCCGGCCTTCTCGGCCGCGGCGATGAGGGGCGCCGACATCGGGTCGCCTGGCTCTGGGTACTGCAGGAAGACCGGGCTCGACGACACCACGTTGATGCCGGCGGTGAGGAAGCGCTCGAGATCGGCCAGCGCCTCGCCCAGGCGGTCGTCGGCCATCGCGGTGTGCACGATGCAGTCGGGGGCGAGCGCGAGCAGGGCGTCGGTATTGCTCGAGCCCTCGACGCCGAGGGTCGTTCCGAGGCCCGCCAGTTCTCCGGCGTCCCTTCCGACCTTGGCCGGATTCGACACGAAGAGCCCGACCAGCTCGAGGTCGGGGTGGGCCTCGATACCGGCGAGCGCGTGGCGCCCGACGTTGCCCGTGCTCCATTGGACGACGCGGTAAGGCATGGCGTGGCTCCTCCTGGGTGAAGGCGTGTGTCCTCGGGGTGAAGGAATGTCCTCGGGGTGCGTTCTAGAGGTCCGGAAGCGGAATTTCGAGATTGGGTGACTGCAGTCCGCCGTCGACCTCGACGACCTTGCCCGTGACGTACGAGCCGGCGGGGGAGCACAAATAGAGGATCGCCGCCGCGATGTCCTCGACCTGTCCTAGTCGCTTCAACGGGGTGGCGTCCTCCATGGCGGTGCGTAGCTCGTCGCTCGACATGACGATGTCGAGCGCGGAGGTGGCGGTCGACCCGACCCCGATGGCATTGACCCGTATCCGAGGGGCGAGATCGCGCGAGGCGAGCCGCGTGTACTGCTCGAGCGCGCCCTTCACCGTTCCGTAGCCCAGGTAGCCGCGGCCGGCGACGTGGCCCATTACGGACGAGACACTGACGATGGAACCGCCCGGGTGCTCGCCTTCGAGCATGTGTGGCACCGCCGCCCGGACGAGCGCGTGGCCGGCCGACACGTTGAAGCGGAAGGCCTCCTCCAAGAAGCGCGGTGAGGTGTCGAGGAGAGGGCGGGGCATGGTCCCGCCCATGTTGTTGACGACGATGTCGAGACGACCGAGCTCGTTCCACGCCGTCTCGGCCAAGGAGGCCATGAGATCGAAGTCGGTGAGGTCGCCCGGCACCATGACGGCGCGTCGGCCCGACGCCTCCACGTGCTTGGCCACCGCCCGCAGCTGCTCTTCCGTCCGCGCGGCGAGCACCACGTCTGCCCCCGCCTCGGCAAGGGCGATCGCGGTGGCGGCGCCGATACCGCGCCCGCTACCGGTGACGATGGCGGCCTGGTCGGTGACGAGGAACCGGTCGAGGATCATCCGGCGAATGTAGTTGCCACCGGTCGGGAGCGCCCCAGGCCCGTCACGCTGATTCGGCTGGTCCCTCCTTCTCACCCTCTGGGGGCGCGCCTTGGTACCCCTTGAATCGAGCGACGCGCTCCGCCCAACCCTTGGCGTCCTCAGCAATCGGGAACGGCCTGGGCATGACCTTGGCCTTGACGTCGTCGGGCAGGCTGAGATCTCCGCCCGTGTGCCCGACGCTGAACACACGTTCGGGGCGAGCTCGCCCGACCATGGCCTGGAACCACCGGAGCATGGTGGTGGCACGATGGCCGAACCCGTTGAGGAAGCCGATGTGGATGAAGAACCACACGACCCAGCCGGGGAACCCGCTCAGGCGCAGTGGGCCCACGCTCACGACGGACTTGAAACGGCCGATGGCGGCCGCGCTCCCGAGGTCGCGATATCGGAACGGGGCGCTGTCTTCGCCCTTGAGCCGTCGCTTGATCGTGTTGGCCGCGTGCAGGCCACCTTGCATCGCGACCTCGCAGACGCCGGGAAGGTCGTTGAGGGTAGCCATGTCGCCGACGGCGAAGACCTCGGGGTGTCCGGGCAGGCTCAGGTCGGGCAGCACGGCGATGCGGCCGGCGCGGTCGGTCTCGGCCCCCGCCGCCTTGGCCAGTAGTCCTGCCAGGGGCGAGGCTTGGACGCCGGCGGCCCAGATGGTGGTGGCGGATTCGAAGCGCCGCTTCTCCCCGTTCGCGTCTTCGGCGTCCACCCCGTAGGGGTCGACGCCCACGACGCGCAGACCCATGTGCAACTCGACGCCCATCTTTTCGAGCTCTGCCCTCGCCCGGCCGGAGAGCCGGCCACCGAAGTTGGCCAGCGGTTCCTTGCCGCCGTCGATCAGGATGACCCGGACCGAGGCGGGATCGATCTCGCGGAAATCGTTGGCGAGGCTCCGGAAGGCAAGCTCACGTATCTGTCCGGCCAGCTCCACTCCGGTCGGACCGGCGCCGACGATGATGAAGGTCATGAAGAACTGCTCCAGGGCGGGCTCGGTCATCGTCTCGGCGAACTCGAGGGCGCCATACACCCGGCGCCGGAGCTCCAAGGCGTCGTCGATCGTCTTCATGCCGGGGGCGATGAGCGAGAACTCGTCGTGGCCGAAGTACGACTGCCCTGCCCCCGCGGCGACGATGAGGCTGTCGTACGGGTACTGGTCGAACCGGCCCGGCACGGACATCGTGTGCACGACCCGCTCCTCCAGGTCGATATTCGTCACCACCGACAGGACGACCCGAACATTCCTGTAGCGCCGAAACATATGTCGAAGCACCGGGGAGATCTCCCCGGGAGAGAGGATGCCCGTGGCCACTTGGTACAACAGCGGCTGAAAGAGGTGGTGGTTCCTCCGGTCGATGAGGGTTATGTCGATGTCGCGGGAGCGGGCGAGCAACCGCGTGGCCGGCAGGCCCCCGAAGCCTCCTCCGATAATGACGACCCGGTGTCGCCCTGACGTGTTCACGGTGCTCATGGTGGGCCCCCTTTCACGGTCGGTGGCCGGTAGTCGAGAGTGGGTGGCATCAGCCCGCCTCGAGGCTCAGCGCCGGCCGCGGGTGCAAGTACGACACCCGGTGGCGCGGCCGGGCCAGCACGAACGAGAGTACGCCCATGGTCGCTGCCAACGCTGCGGTCAGGCCGAAGATGGTCGAAAGGTCGACCCCGGCGCTCTGCAGGGGTCCTGCACCGAAGGCGGCGATTCCATAGCCGAGCTGGTAGAAGGCGATGACTGCGCCCGCGACGACCGAGGACATGGCAGCCAGCTGTTCTTGGCTGAAGCTGATCGTCAGCGGGAGCAGTGCCGAGCAGCCCAGACCGGCCAGCCCGAAAGCGACGACACCGGGGGCAGTCGACCCGTGGGGGAGCACGGCGATGAGGACGAACGCGCCCGTGAGCACGAATGGAAGGACGTGGTACGTGCGCTGGGTCGGGAACACGCGCTGGAGAAGTGCGAAGAGCACGCGACCTGCAGTGACCATCACCCAGAAAGTGGTGAGCGTCAGCGAGGCAGTTGTTGCACTCGCGCCAAGGTGGACCATCAGGGGCTCGGACCAGTTCCCGTTCATCGTCTCGCAGATGCCGTAGAGGACGGCGAAAAGAGCGAAGAGCCAGAACCGGTGAGGTATGACGATGCGTGGCCGCTCCCTCGCGGCGGGCTGCGTAGTCGTCCCGCGGGGACGGAGCGGAAGGCGCGCGCTCACGACGAGCAGGCCGACCAGCAGAACAGCAGACAGTATGGGGAGACCCCACCAGGCACCCACGCCGACGAAAATGGCCACGAACAGCGGGGCGAGAGCGGTGCCCAGCCCGAGGAGCGCGTTGAGCACCAAGACCGCAGTGTCGACCCCGTCGGGATGGAAGGCCGCGGTGAACGTGTTCAGTGCGGGCACGACCAGCCCGAAGCCGACGCCGAGCGACGCCGTGGCCCCGAGGAGCAGCCCGTAGGCCAGCCCTTTCGTTCCGGTGCAGAGGTCGCTAGTGATGAGCAGAACCATGGAGACGAGGTTGGCCAGCAGACCCGCGAGGTAGACGCGCTTGAGGCCGAAGCGGTGAGCGAGATCACCTCCCAAGAGCGACGCGGTGATTGCGGTGACGACTTGGGGGAGGAACATCGTTCCGTATTCGCTGCTGGAGAGCCCGTACTGCGAGGGGCTGGTGAAGATGGTGCTGGCAGCGGGGAACGTGACCAGGACGACGCCCTGTACGAGTCCCGCCGCATAGACGGTCGAGGTTTCGCTCCGGGCTGCCACGGGTGTCCGCCCGACGCTCGGGTCAGCCCGGCCTCACGGGAGGTGATCGCCGAGATGGGCGCTCGGTGCGATCGAGGGATATGCGGGCGTGGCCATCGGTCCGAAGCGGAACCCGCCGGCTGAGCGGTCGAGCAGGCGCCGAAGACTCCGGCGGATCCCGGCTGGGGCACGAAGAGGCACTCGATGGCGCCGCTTGGAGCGACCAGGCAGCTGGTTTTCGCAGTCGGAGAGGAATCCGTACTCCGCGATGGGGGGGAACTTCTCCGGCTGCCCCCTGGCGGCAGCGTCCTCGGGCACCACCTCCGATGGTAAGGGAACGCCGCGACGAACTACAAGGGCCGGTCCTCGTGTCCGCTCCGCCCAAGGTGATCCGAAGGTAACCGGAAGGCGACAACGGTGAGGGTCGCTGCCCGGCTTGTGCAGCCGAGGTTTAGGGCGACCCGAAAGGTCCGGTAGCGTACGGGCATCACTCGACATCGCGTCTGTCCGGGTCGCGGATCGGAGGTGCGCCATGGCTGAAGAGCTGCAGGGCAAGGTCGCCATCGTGACCGGTGGCAACAGCGGAATCGGCAAGGCGGTGGTGCTCGCGCTGGCCGAGAAGGGGGCCTCGGTGGTGATCGACTACGTCGCCGACGAACAAGCCACAGAGGAGCTCGAGCAAAAGATCGCAGGTCTGGGCGAGAAGGCGGTGGGCGTGGAGGCCGACGTGTCGAAGGTCGAGGACCTCCAGCGAATGATCGACACCGCCGTCTCGAGCTTCGGCCGTCTCGACGTGATGGTGAACAACGCAGGGATAGAGACCCGGTCCTCGGTGCTCGAGACCACTGAGGCACAGTTTGACAAGGTCATGGCCATCAACCTGAAGAGCGCGTTCTTTGGGACCCAATTGGCGGCCAAGCAGATGATCACCCAGGGCGGAGGCGGACGAATCATCAACATGACTTCGGTCCACGAGGACTGGCCGATGCCCGGCAACACTCCCTATTGCCTGTCCAAAGGCGGTATGCGGATGCTGACGCGGACGGCGGGTGTTGAGCTCGGGCCGCACGACATCCTCGTGGTGGGTGTCGGCCCGGGCGCGGTCGCGACGCCCATCAACCTGCAGACGATGAACGACCCAGCTGCTCTCGCCAAGCTGAACAGTGCCATCCCGGTCGGACGCATGGCGCAGCCCGAGGAGATCGCGTCGGTCGTCGCCTTCCTGGCCTCGGATGGGGCGAGCTATCTCACCTCGACGACGATCTTCGCCGACGGCGGGATCATGCAGAGCAGCGTCGGGCTCTGACCACTGGCATTCACTCTCACGCCTCGACCGGCGCCCGGAAGGCGTTCGCAGCACGAGCCGTGAGAGCAGAGGCACCCAAGGCACGCAGACACTCCGGAGACCACCTGTGACGACCTGATCAGTTCAGGGAGGGAGAATGCCAGAGCTCGAGCATTACGACGTCGTGATCATCGGAAGCGGTGCCGGCGGGGGCACGTTGGCATGGAAGCTGGCGCCCTCGGGGAAGCGAGTCCTGCTCTTGGAGCGCGGGCCCTATCTGCCGCGGGAGCGGGACAACTGGGACAGCGACGCGGTATTCGTCCACGCCAAGTACCACTGCACCGAAGAGTGGCTGGACAACGACGAGGCCGAATTCAGCCCCGAGCAGAACTACTACGTCGGGGGCAACACCAAGTTCTACGGGGCGGCGCTGTTCCGCTTGCGACCAGAAGACTTCGGGGTGATCCAGCACCACGACGGGCTCTCACCGGCTTGGCCCCTCACCTACGAGGACTTCGAGCCCTACTACCAAGACGCCGAGCGTCTCTACTATGTCCACGGCCAGGCGGGTGAGGATCCGACCGAGGGCCCCCGCAGTGCGGCCTACCCGTATCCGCCGATCAAGCACGAGCCCCGGATCGAACAGCTCCACCAGGACCTGATAAGCCTCGGGCTCCACCCCTCGCACCTTCCTTTGGGCGTCATGCTCGACCAGGACGAGCACGGCGAGCCGACCCCGACGAGCCGCTGTATTCGGTGTGACCGGGTCGACGGATTCCCCTGCCTGGTCGATGGCAAGGCCGACTCCCAAGTCGTCTGCGTCGACCCGGCCCTGGAACACCCCAACCTGACCCTGATGACCGAGGCCAACGTGGAGCGCCTCGAGACCGACGGTTCCGGCCGGCAGGTGACCGCGGTGGTGGCGACGATGGCCGACGGGACTTCGGCGCGCTTCTCCGCCGACATCGTGGTGGTGTCGTGCGGCGCGCTCAACTCGGCCCTGCTGCTGCTCGCCTCAGCCAACGACGCCCACCCCAAGGGCCTGGCCAACGGCTCGGACCAGGTCGGTCGCAACTACGTCCGCCACAACAACGTGGCGGTCTCGGCGCTGTCGCGCTCTGAGAACCCCACCCGCCTGCAAAAGACGCTCGCCCTGAACGACTGGTACCTAAAGGGTGAGGACTGGGACTATCCGTGGGGGGGCATCCAGATGCTGGGCAAAGCCGACGGCGAGCAGATGCGAGCCATGGCTCCTCACTTCATCGCCTGGGCGGCCAAGCTCGCCCCGCGGGGAATGCTGGCCGACATTGCCCACCACACCGTCGACTTCTGGATGTCATCTGAGGACCTGCCCCGCCCCGAGAACCGCATCACCCGAGACAAGGACGGGACCGTGCGCCTCTTCTTGCAACAAGACAACAACACCGAGGCCCTCAAGCGCCTGCGCAAGAAGTTCGACTCGATGCTGGCGGACCTCGGGTTCCACAAGAAGTCCCACGAGCGGGGCGTCTACCTGCACGAGGGGATGAACATCGCCGCCACCGCTCATCAGGCCGGCACGGTCAAGTTCGGCACCGACCCGGCCACCTCAGTCCTCGATGTCAACTGCAAGGCGCACGAGCTTGACAATCTGTATGTCGTGGACTCGAGCTTCTTCGTGTCCATCGGCGCCGTGAACCCGACCTTGACGATCATCGCCAACGCGCTCCGGGTCGGCGAGCATTTGTCCGATCGATTGGCCTGAACCTAGACGAGGCGCTTACCTCTCCACCGGCGCAGCGCCGCTGGGCGTGGCCTCCGCCTCGCCACCCATTGTGTCTGCGCCCCCCACTCTCGGCACTGTGAGGCGTCTCTTGAAGATGTGGTAGTTCCAGGCCTGGTAGATCAAGACGACCGGGAAGATGACAACTGCCACCACCGTCATCACTTTCAACGTGTACGACGGGCTGGCGGTGTTGCCGACCGTCAGGTTGTAGGCCGAGTTGGTGCTCGAGATCATCACCCGTGGGAACAGCTCGTTGAAGATCGACCCCACGGTCCCGCCGATGCCCACGGCAGCCGCCATGAAGGCCCATCCGTCCAGGCGGCTTCGTACCAGCCACGCGGACGCGATGACCGCCAAGAACGCCAGGGCCTCGAGCGGCTCGGGTACGAAGCCCGTGCTCAGCCCGACATGGACCCAGGTCAGGAAGCCGAAGGTCACGACGACGGCGATGACCCCGATCGCCTCGGCCGCATGTTGCGCCCTGGTGTGGAGCTCGCCGGTGGTCTTCAGCGTGAGGAACGTGGCCCCCGTCATCAGGGACAGGACCACGAGCGTGAGCCCTGTCCACAAGCCGAAGGGGGTGAGCAGCTGCCAGAAGCCACCGGTGTACTGGTGGTGACTGTCTATGGGCAATCCGTGGAGCAGGTCACCCAGCGCGACCCCGATGAGGAATGGGATGAGCGCGCTCCCGACGGTGAACCCCCAGCGCCAGAAGGAGCGCCACCGCGAGTCGTCGAACTTGCGCGCGTACTCGAAGAACACGCCCCGAGCGATGAGCGCGAGCAGCAGGATCACCATGGCCAGGTAGAGGGCGGAGAACATCGTGGCGTACCAGCCTGGGAAGGCGGCGAAGATGGCCGCGCCAGCCACGATCAGCCACACCTCGTTCCCATCCCAGACGGGCCCGATCGTGTTGACGATCACCCGCCGCTCGGTGTCGGTACGACCCAGGAACGAATGCAGCATCCCGACGCCGAAGTCGAATCCCTCAAGGATTGAGAACCCGACCCAGAAGATGGCAACAACGATGAACCAGAGATCTCCGAGAGTCACGGCGGCCTCCTAGTAGACGAGGTCCGACTCGTCCTCTTCGGACGACTCGGGTTGAGCGGCGGATGTCACCTTGGCCAGGGGGTCCTCTCCGAGGGGGCGGCGGCCGTAGCGGATCATCAGCCAGCCGTCGGCCACGCCGAGCGCGAGAAACACTGCCAAGAACACGAGAATGGAGATCCAGATGTCCGTCGCCGACACCGAGGGGGACACGCCGTTGGCCGTCTTCATGAGGCCCTGGACGATCCAGGGCTGGCGCCCGTTCTCGGTGAGCAGCCAGCCGGCGGTGTTCATGAGGAAGGGGAGGATCACCACCCACGGGGCTATTCGCAAGAACCACTTGCCGTGCTCGAGCCGGTGGCGGTACAAGAGCCACCCGCCCCACAGCGCGAAGAGCAGGATGAGGGTGGCCAGATAGGCCATAACACGCATCGACCAGTACTGGATGAACACGTTGGGCACGTAGTCCCCTGGCCCGTACTGCTTCTGGTATTGGGCGTTGATCTGATTGAGCCCCTGGACCTCCCCGTCGAGATGGTTCGTGCCCAGGATGGAGAGCAGGCCCGGGATGTTGATGATCTGAGTGGGCGTCTGATCGTTGTTGCCGCCCCCGATCTGAACGACCGAGAAGGGGCAACGGCTCGGGCAGGTGTTCCAGAGTGCTTCAGCCGCCGCGATCTTCATCGGCTGGTACTTCTCCTCGACTACGCCGAGCTCGCTGCCCACGAACATGGCCAGGATGATCGCCGGCATCAGCACGGCTAGCGACACGGCCGCCGTGCGGCGAAAGGCTGGGCTGTGCTGTTTGCGGTGCAGGTGCCACGCCGACACCGACAACATGAGCACCGAACCGGTGACGAGCGAGGCCAAGAGCACGTGGGGATAGGCCCAGACGAACGTCGGGTTGGTGAACAGGTCCCAGATGTTGGTGAGCTGCGGCTGGCCGGTCTGGTGGTTGGTCGTATACCCGACGGGATGCTGCATCCAGGAGTTGGCCGCCAGGATGAATGCCGCCGAGAGCACGGTTCCGGCAGCGACGAGCCAGATGCACGTCAAGTGCGCTCGCTTCGACAGGCGGTTCCATCCGAAGATCCATATGCCGAGGAACGTCGACTCGAGAAAGAACGCGACGAGACCCTCCATCGCGAGCGGGCCGCCGAAGACGTTGCCCACCAGCCGCGAGTAGGCGGACCAGTTCATGCCGAACTCGAATTCCTGGATGAGCCCAGTGACGACGCCGATCGCCACATTGATGAGCAGCAGCGCACCGAAGAATCGGGCGAGCCGGAGGTACGTCTCGTCGCCATCCTTGCCCCGGTACCACGCGGTCTCGAGCAATGCGACCAGAAAGGCCAGACCGATGGTGATCGGGACGAAGAGGAAGTGGTAGATGCTCGTCATCGCGAACTGCCAGCGGGCGAGGTCGAGGTTCATGACGTGTCACTCCGTTCGATGGGGATGCGGGTCAACTCGTCGGGCCGTCCGGACGCTGGCGGCGTCGGACGATCGGCGGCAGTCACGGGTTCGGCGGGCGGGTCGTTCATGCGCTCCTCCCACCACGCGCCCGCGTACCGGCCGCCGAGGGCAAGGAGTTCCGCGTGGGTGCCGCGCTCGGCCGCTCGGCCGTTGTCGAGGAAGACGATCTCGTCGATCTCCTCCAGGCCCGTCAGACGGTGCGTGATGAGAAGGGTGGCGCGACCTTGGGTGATGTCGAGCAGGTCGGCGGTGAGCGCGTCGGCGGCCGCGGGGTCGAGGTGCTCAGCGGGCTCGTCGAGGACCAGGACGGGGAAGTCGGCGAAGAGCGCCCGGGCCACGGCCACGCGCTGGCGCTGGCCCCCGGACAGCCGGGTACCTCCCGGGCCGACGTCGGTGGCGAGTCCTTGGGGCAGGCCGGCCAGCCACTCGCCCAGGCCGACCCGCCCGAGGACGTCCCTGAGCTCGTCGTCGGTGGCCGAGCGGCGGCCGACGCGCAGGTTCTCGGCGAGCGTCGTTGCGAACAGGTGGGGGCTCTGCTCCACCAGACCCACGACCCGACGCACGTCGTCGGCGACGAGTCGATTCGTGGGCTCGCCGTTGAGCGCCACCTCTCCGGCCGTCGCGGGCAGGAAGCGTACGAGTACGTCGGCCAGCGTCGACTTGCCGGCACCACTGGGGCCCACCAGTGCAACTCGACGTCCTGGTTCGAGCAGGAGGTCGACTCCCCGCAGCGCGGGGCGCTCGCTCCCGGGGTAGGAGGTCCACACGGAACGCATTGCCAGCGTGTGAGGCCCTCCCGGGAGCGCGGCCGGTGTAGGCGGGTCCTCCACCGCTGCGGGCGCCTCCATGGCGGCGAAGACCCGCGCTGCCGCCAGGCGCGAACGCTGGAGCGCCTGCGTGGCCGCGGGCAGGGGTGACACAAGCTCGAACGCCGCGAGCGGCACGAGGGCGAGGACGGCCAGGAGGGCGCCGTTGAGCGAGCCGGCGTGGGTGGCCCGGACACCGAGAGTGAGGGCGCCCCAGCTCGCCAGCCCCGCCAGCGCGGTCGTGAGCGCGAGTCCGATTCCGGTCGTGCCGGCGCCGCGCCGCGCGACCGAACGGAGCCTGTCGTCTGCCGCACGCACGCGCGCGAGCTGCTCCTCGGCGGCCCCCATGACCGTCAACTCGGGCGCGCCCTCAATCAAGTCGACGACCGCGGCGCTCAACTCCCCTCGTTCGGCCGCCTGCCGTGATTCCTCGCGGGAGGCCAGCCGGGCGGTGAGCAAAGGCACGACAGTGGCCGACACCGCGAGCGCGACCAAGAGGACCAGGCCGGCCTCGGGCAGGAAGTGCGACACCGCACCGACGGTCACCACGCCAACCAGCGTCGCCACCGCGAACGGTTGGATCACCCGCAGCACGACGTCCTGGAGCGAGTCGACGTCGTCGACGGCACGTGCCACCAGGTCTCCCCGGCGGAACAGTGGGAGACCGGCCGGAGCCGCCCTCTCGAGACCCTCATAGACGCGCACGCGTAGGTCGGCGAGGACGCGCAGCGCGGCGTCGTGTCCGACCAGGCGCTCGCCGTAGCGGAAGAAGCCTCGGGAGAGGCCGAAGAACTGCACGCCCACGATGGCGAGCGTGAGCGAGGCCTCAGTCGGGTGCTGCGCGGCGCGCGAGATCAGCCAAGCCGAAGTCCCCATGAGGGCGATGGAGGCTCCGATCGTTCCGGCGCCGAGGAAGGTGGCCTGGGACAACCGCCCCCGGGCCGGGCGAGCGATGCGAAGCGTGCGGGCGAGGCCGGCGGGGCGATCGGTCATGCGGGCACCAACATGGGGAGCTCGACGACGCGGTCCGCGAGGGCGGCCAGAGCGGGACGATGGGCCACGATCAGGGCGGTGCGGCCAGCCAGCAGCCGGCGCACGGCCGAGAGCAGTTCCGTCTCGGTCTCGCCATCGAGGCCAGCGGTCGGTTCGTCGAGCAGGAGGAGGGGCGCGTCCCGCACGAACGCCCTGGCGAGCGCCAGGCGCTGCCGTTCACCCGCCGAGAGTCCGGCACCACCCTCGCCCAGGAGCGTGTCGACGCCGTGCGGAAGGTCCCGCACCACGTCATCGAGACCCGCTGCGCCAAGAGCATCCCTCACCTCGGAGTCCGTGACGCCCGCGCAGCCCAAGCGGACGTTGTCGGCGACCGAGCGGGCATAGAGGTGGGGCCTCTGAGGCACCCAGGCGAGGCGCCGTCTCCAGTCGTCGAGGTCGAGTTGGGACAGATGCACCCCGCCGAGAGAGACGGTTCCCGATGCGGGGCGGCGGAGCCCAAGGACCACGGCAAGCAACGTCGACTTGCCGCAGCCGCTCGGTCCCGTGAACGCCACGGTCTCGCCGGGCTCCACGACGAGGTTCACGTCCAAGAGTGCTGAGATGGTGCGACCCGGATACACGACCTCCAGTCCGGAGATGCGGATGCTCGTGTCGTGCGCCCGGACCGCGTCGCCGGTCGATCCAGTCAGCGGTTCCTCGAGCAGTTCGAAGACTTCGTCGGCCGCCCGGATGCCGTCGGCGCTGGCGTGGTAGTTGGCCCCGAGGGCACGCAGCGGCAGGTAGGCCTCCGGGGCCAGGACGAGCACGAAGAGCGCGTGCTCGAAGGTCATGGTGCCGCCGAGCAGGCGCAGGCCGACGGCGACGGCGACCAACGCGACCGAGACGGTGGCCAGCAGTTCGAGGACCAATGAGGACAAGAAGGTCAAGCGGAGCGTGGCAATCGTGGCGGAGCGATAGCGATCGGTGACCGCGGCGATGGAGCGGGCCTGTGCCTTGGCGCGCCCGAACACCTTCAGCGTCGGCAATCCGGCCACAACGTCGAGGAAGTGCCCGGCCAACCGCTGCAAAGCGCGCATTCGGGCCCGAGTTCTGTCCCTGGTGGTGGCGCCGACGAGCGCCATGAACAGAGGGATGAGGGGCACGCTGACTGCGATGACGACCGCACTGATCCAGTCCGCTCCCGCCACCACGCCGATCACGGTGACCGGCACAACGACGGCCAGGAAAAGCTGAGGCAGGTAGCGGGAGAAGTAGCCGTCGAGAGCCTCGATGCCGGTCGTCACAAGCACGGTCACCTGGCCCGGGTCCCGCCGTTCCAGGCCCTCTGGGCCGAGCGCCGCGACGTGCTCGGTGGCGGCGAGGCGCAGCTCGGACTTGGCGGAGGCGGAGGCTCGGTGGGCAGCACGTTCAGCCGCCCAGGCCAAGACGGCCCGCCCCGCCACGACGGCGAGCAGCAGGCCGAGCTCGTCGCGCAGAGAACCCACACCGCGGTGATGGACGAAGGCGCCGGCGACGATCGCAGCGATGAGCCAAGCCTGCGCGACGACCAGGAGCGCGGTCGCACCGCCGATGCCGACCGAGAGCACGAGGAAGCGACGGCTCGTCCGTGCGTACCGCAACAGGCGGGGATCGAAGGCACCGCCCGACCTCCGAGCGGGGTCGGATCGAGTCGAAGGGGCGCCCTGCGTCGACTTCGGGTCTCGGTCCAAGCCGCGCCCCTTTCGTCCGGTCTCTGGTTTTACAGGGCGGCGCCGAGGCGCGCCAGACCCAGTTCGGCCGTGCTCGATCGGAGGATCGGACGAAGGCACCTATGCTCGTCCCGGGTCATGACTGACGGCACCTATAGGACCACCGTGGGGAGCCAGACCGTCGAGCTCCCGCTCGTTCCGCTCACCGACGACCTCACCATCGCGCTGCTCATCTGCGTTGACATGGGCGTCTCGTTCGCGGAGACCGCCGGACGGGAGCTGGCCGAGTTGATGCGTGAGGCGAGGCCCGAGATCATCGTGTCGGTCGCCACCATGGGGATCCCGATCGCGATCGAGGCGAGCCGGGCCTTGGGCCTCGACGACTACGTGATCCTGCACAAGACGCCCAAGATCCACCTGGGCGAGGCGTGGTCCGAGCCAGTGGATTCCATCACGACGGATACGCCCCAGCGGCTCCGCGTGGATCCAGCCCGGGTCGAGGCGGTGCGCGGGAAGCGGGTGGCTGTGGTCGACGATGTCGTCTCCACCGGCGCATCCCTGGCGGCGGCGCTCCGGCTGGTCCGCCGGATGAATGCCGAACCGGTCGTGATCGGCACCCTGATGACCGAGGGTGGCGGTTGGAAGGAGCTGCTGGGCGATGACGCCGGCTTGGTCCGCACGCTCGGCGCCATGCCCCTCTTTCACCCCGATGGCCAGGGAGGACTGAAAGAGGACTGGGGCTGAGCGGGCCAGCGTTTTACGCGGGCAAGCGCAGCAGCCCTTCCTCCCGCAACAGCGTGTCCTGGGCGTCCGCCTCTCTGCGCACGCTCCGGCGCGCGAGGACAAAGTAGACCAGCGCGCCGACGCCCATGCCGAGGAACACGCTGAAGTCCGCACCGAAGCCGAAGGTGTCACGGGTGTGGTACGTCACCAGGTTCAGCCAGTGCGGCAGATGGAACGTGGCCGCGAGCCCTGAGATCGCCGCGAACATGCCGATCAGCTGAGCCACGAGCGCGGGCCAATGGAAGCCCCCTTGGCGCCAGTACAGCGAGTCACGCCCGGTCTTCTGTAGTTCGCTCGGCACGTACCCGTACCGCCGCAGGGCCCAGTCGGTGAGGAAAATGGCGCTCCACGGAGCGATCCAGATGATGACGATGTCGACGAAGTCCGACAGGTACTGGGTGAACGACGCGCTGAAGATGGCGTACATCGTGACGCCGAAGGCGATGACGCAGTCGATGAGCACGGCGTGGTAGCGCTTCACTGGGGCGCCGATCGCCTGGAGGGTGACGCCCGACGAGTACATGTCGAGGCTGTTGATCCCGAAGATCTGCACGATCGCGAACAGCAGGAAGACCACGACGAACCAGGCTGGAATGGCGCTCGTGTGTGCGAACGGCAGTAACCCGCCCGCGCCGGTCCCGATCTTGAGGACGAAGGTGCCCACCAGGGCGCCCAAGGTCATGATGATGATCTCGGGTACGGCCGTCCCGAGGAAGACCCATCCGACGATCGCCTTCTTGGAGGTGTCCGTCGGGCAGTAGCGGGTGTAGTCGTTTCCGTTCTCGGTCCAGCCGAGCCCGGCCAGGGCGATCGTGAACACCAACGCCTCCAAGAAACTCTGCCAGTCGCCGCTCGTCTTGACGACGTGCGTGTTGACGTGGGGAACCGCGAACGCGAGGAGGATGGCGAACAGGATCACGAAGGGCAACACCAGTAGGCGCAATGTCTTGAGGATGGCGGCGTGGCCCAGGAAGGGGAGTATCCCCTGGATGAGCACCGCCACGATGACGAGGATGACCTTGGCCGGGTCGCCCGGCAGGAACCCGGCCTTGATCATGAGAACGAGCCCCGATCCCACGATGAGGATGAGGCCCTCGACCTCGAAGCCGATCTGCGTGATCCAGTTGAAGAACGAGATGGGCCGCGAGCCGTTCGGTCCGAAGGGCGCGCGGTTGATGGCGAAGACGGTGGTGCCTGCGTTGGGCCCCTGCAGAGAGCAGAGCCCCAGGAGGAAGTAGGAGAGGTTGCCCAAGACGATGACGAAGAGCACCTGGACGAAGGTCAGCCCGAAGGTCATGAGGATCGCGCCGTAGATGAAGTACTCGATCTGGACGCTGGCCCCAGCCCACATGCCGAACACGTCCCGCGGGGACGCCCAGCGCTCACTCTCGGGGATGAAGTCGATCCCGTGTTGCTCGACGTGGAAAGCCGACTCGAACTCCGGATCGTGAAGGATCGCTAGGTCTTCAGCGATCGCCACCGCGTCTCCTCCTTTGATGTCGCCTCGCT
>JBPYFR010000259.1:0-35974 GCA_051985685.1 Acidimicrobiales bacterium | reverse complement strand
CTTCTGACGGCGGGGTCTTCACCTTCGGGCACATCGCCTTCTTCGGCTCCATGGGGGGCACACCGCTCAACAAGCCCATGGTCGACCTGGCGGTCAGCCCGAACGGAGCGGGCTACTGGCTGGTGGCTTCCGACGGAGGCGTCTTCACCTTCGGGCATATCGCCTTCTTCGGTTCCATGGGTGGCACACCGCTCAACAAGCCCGTGATCGGGATGACCAGTGCCCCCGGAGGCATCGGCTATTGGCTGGTGGCCTCAGACGGCGGGGTCTTCACCTTCGGACAGGCCCGTTTCGCCGGGTCCCTCGGGGGGAAGCCCCTCGCCTCGGGCATCATCGGGCTCTTCAGCACCAACGGGGGCAACGGCTACACCTTGGTCGAAGCGAACGGTACGGCCCACCGGTTCTGAGTTTGCAACCTCATGTTGACGGACTGATGGTGTTGCGGGAGTTCGGGCCGGCGACACCTACATGCCGGCCTGAACTTCGCAGACCGGGGCCGGGTGTTCATCACAAGGCGACAAGTTTGGTGGAGACACGAACACAGAGCAGGCCGGGTCTCGACGGCAATCGAAGCCCGGCTCGCGCGCCTGGGCGCCGATGAGAGGTGGCGCAGAGCCGCTGTACAGCGCCCCTGCGCCAATGCCCTAGCCTCGAACACGCCGCTCCTCCGTGTCGGGGTGCGGCCCAGCTCCGGGGCGATGTCGGCGTCGCCGGAGCCGCATCCCCACCCGAGTACTGCGTTCGAGCGATTGTCAGGTGGGAACGAGCGCGTGGTCGGTGCCGCACAGCCACGAATAGCACAGTGGGAGGACACGACATGACAATCAAGATGAATCGCGTGCCCTGTCGGTGGTCCCGGCGGATGTACGTAGTTGCCGCAGGAACGGCGACGCTGGGCTTTGTAGCCCCAGCGGTCGGCGTGCTTGCGCCCAGTACAGTGACGCCAGCCGCGGCGGCCGCCAGAGCACACGTACACGGGAGTTCGACCTGCGGGGTCGAGACGGCGGGTCATAGCGCGGCCACCAGCGCACCCAGCACGCCTGCGACAGGCCAGACGGGTGCCACAGGAACCGCCGGGACACCGGCCGCGAGCACGCTCACCGGAAGGATCACAAAGATCGACGTCTCCGCCATGAGTTCCGCGTGCGGGGCACCGGTGGGTATTTCGTCTGCCAGTGCCAGTTTTGATTCTGTTGACACCCTGAGCCCGGCTGTCTCGGTGACTCCGAGCAATCTGTCGGTGCTGCTCACTTCAGAAGCGGACTCGACCACAGTGGTAGGTCTCGTATGGGAAGGTGGATCCTTCACCTGCACCGTGCGCGGAGGCAACAACACATGCACCAATAAATCCTCGGGGGCCAGCATCCCCGATTTCGTGCGCATGGCCGTAGAGGTGACTCCCTCAGCGGCACCGGGGTACATAGGCGACGTGCTCTTCGGCTACCAGCTCACCAGCTAACCGCTGAACCACCGCGTCATGTAACGCCGTCGGCGCGCACACGCCAATCGCGGGCATGGAAAAACATGCACTGCACTCAACCGATTGGGCGACCTCGTTTCCAGGGTCTGGGCACTGCCTCAAGACGTCACTGGGGCGGCCACGGATGCGCTCAGAGGCGAAGCAGTTAGGTACGGGCGGACGGCGCCTATCCCCTCCCGAAGAGCTGCGTTCATGCGATTGTCAGTTGGGAGTGAGCGCGTGGCGACCGGTTCAGAACGGCCTAAATGTTCTGGTAGATGACGTTGAGGGTCATTCGAGTCATACCTGGTCAGAAGGCCGCACCAATCATTTGGATCTTCCTGGGATCGAGCAGTTGGAGTCGGCGTTGAACGGGTATCGAGGCACGCTGCTGCTCGTGTCGCACGATCGCCGCCCGCTCGAGAACGTTCACCTCACACGGCGCGTCATGTTCCCGATCGGGCGAGCACGTTCAGGGCCCGCGCGAGCAACGATAAGCCTGCGCGAGCAACGGTAAAACGGCAAGCAGATTCAGGAGAAGCGGTCCCGCAGGGCGGCGGCCGCCGCCGAGGCACCGCACATCCCGTGCACACCGCCGCCGGGCGGGGTCGAGGCCGAGCAGAGATACACACCGTCGAGCGGCGTCCGGTAGGGGTTCCATCGAGCCACGGGGCGAAACAACGTCTGGCGCAACGTCTGCGCGCCGCCGTTCACGTCCCCGCCGACCTGGTTCGGGTTGTCGGCCTCGGCCTCCGCCGCCGTCCGTACCGCCCGGCCCAAGACGAGGTCACGGAACCCCGGGGCGAACCGCTCGATCTGGGCCTCCATCCGCTCACTCATGTCGACCGTCGACCCGTTCGGCACGTGGCAGTAGCCCCAGAGGGTGTGCTTCCCCGGCGGGGCCCGTGTCGGGTCGACGACGCTCGGCTGCGCCACGAGCACGAACGGCCTCTCGGGATGACGGCCTCCGCAGACCTCTGCCTCGGATCGGGCCACCTCGTCGAACGTGCCCCCCACGTGGACGGTGACCGTGCGCCGGCAGGGTTCGGCGCTCCACGGCACCGGGCCGTCGAGGGCCCAGTCGACCTTGCACGCCCCGGGCCCGGGGCGAAACCGCCGCCAAGGTCGCCCGGTCCGGCCACGGAGCCTCGAGTCGGCCAGGGCCAGCAATTGCTTGGGCGACACATCGAGGAGCACTGCTCTCGCCGGCGGCAGCTCGGTCAGCGACGTCACCCAGTGACCGGTGTGCACCACACCTCCGGACCGCCGCACCTGAACCGCGAGGCCCTCGGCGATGGCAGAGCTTCCACCCTCCACGACCGGCCAGCCCACGCCGTGTCCGAGCGCGCTCAGCAGCAGGCCGAAGGCGGATGTGAGCGGCGCCGTCAGCGGCTCCATGGAGTGGGCGGCGGCGCCGGCGAGGAGCGCCCGAGCCGCGTCGGTCGTCAAGTGGCGGGTGGTGTAACGGATGGACGGGCCGCCGACGACGGCGAAGCGGGCCAAAGCGAGCGGATCGCCCGGCATGCTGCGCATCGGCCCGAGCACGTAGGCCACGATCCGGTCCAGCCAGTCGACGAGGGGCGCCAAGAGCGCCCGGTAGGCGGCGCCGTCCCCGCCGAGGTGCGACGCGGTCTCCTCGACACCTCGATAAAGCGCCACCGCCCGTCCGCCCCCGAGCGGGTGCGCGAACGGGACTTCCGGCTGGCGGAGCACGACGCCGAGTGAGCTCAGGTCGAGCGAGCGGAAGAAGGGGGACGCCACGAGGGCCGGATGGACGGCCGAGCAGACATCGTGGCGGAAACCATCGAGCGTGAGCGCCTCGGTACGGGTACCGCCCCCGACGGTGGGCGCTCCTTCGTACACCTCGACGTTCAGGCCTGCCCGCGCCAGCGTCAACGCAGCGGCCAAGCCGTTAGGACCGGACCCCACCACGATGGCGTCGGCCCGGTCCACAGGCCGACGTTACCGACAGCGGACCCGCCGACCCGCTCAGGCGCTAGCTTGCCTTCGACCGACCGACCTCGTAGACCACGTCCACGTAGACCTAACCACGTAGACCACGACCACGTAAGGGAGTACCGCGTCATGGCAGAGGTGCACGGAACCTGCGAACCACGCTTCGACGGAGTCCGCAAGACCCTTTCGGACCAGCTCGATACGGGCGCCGACCTCGGCGCGTCCGTCGCCGTCTACCTGCACGGCGAGCCGGTCGTCGACATCTGGGGCGGCTGGGCCGACGCCGACAAGACGAAACCATGGGAGCGGGACACCATCACCAACGTCTGGTCGACGACCAAGACCATGACGTTCCTGTGCGCTCTGATCCTCCACGACCGCCGCGAGCTCGATTTCCATGCCCCCGTCGCCAACTACTGGCCCGAGTTCGCGCAGGCCGGCAAAGAGAAGATCGAGGTCCGCCACGTCATGGGCCACACCGCCGGCCTCTCCGGTTGGGAGGAGCCCCTCCAACCCGAACAACTTGCCGACTGGGAGCTCTGCACCGAAGGGCTGGCCGCTCAGGCCCCGTGGTGGGAGCCGGGCACCGGGTCGGGTTACCACGCCGTCACCCAGGGCTACCTCATCGGCGAGATCGTCCGCCGCATCACCGGAGAGTCCATCGGCCGCTGGTTCGCCCGCGAGGTGGCCAAGCCGCTCGAGGCGGACTTCTTCATCGGCCTCCCCGAGAGCGAGGACCACCGGGTCTCGAACGTGATCCCGCCGCCGCCCATCGATCTCGCCGCCATGCAGGGTCAGGTCTCCGAGCTCATGATGAAGACGTTCTTGAACCCTGTAATCGACGCCACGTACGCACACCAGGAATGGTGGCGGCGGGCTGAGATCCCCGCCGCCAACGGGCAGGGCAACGCACGCTCGGTGGCCGGCATCCAGTCGATCATCGCCGGAAGAGGTCAGGCCCGCGGCGTCCGTCTCCTCTCGGCCGAGGGCATCGACCCCATCTATGAGGTCCAGGCCGACGGTGTCGACAAGGTGCTCGGCATACCGCTGCGCATTGGCATGGGCTACGGCCTCAGCAACCCGCCGGACATGCCCATCGGGCCGCGCGCGTGCTACTGGGGCGGCTACGGGGGGTCCGTGATCGTGATGGACCCGGAGGCCGAGCTGACCGTGTGCTACGTGATGAACCGGATGGAGTCGGGGCTAGTGGGCGACTTCCGCGGCCTGAACCTCCTGTTCGCGACCGTCGCCGGCCTCGCCTGATCCTGACCGCACGACTCGCTCACTCCTCCACCCTCTGCCCTTCGGGCACCACCGCCTCGGCTTCGATCTCCACCCTCCAAGCGGGGTCCAACAACGACGCCACCACGACCATGGTTGACGCGGGCCGCACATGCCCGAGCCGCTCGCCGTGGACCGCGCCGACCGCGGCGCTGTCCGCGGCGGAGGTCAGGTACGTGCGGGTGCGCACCACGTGGTCCATCGACGATCCCGCCTCTATCAGTGCTGCCTCGATGATCTCGAAGCACCGCTGCGCCTGGAGCCGGACATCGTCGGGACAGGCCTGGTCTGCGAACACAGGTGCGGTGCCCGAGACGAGCACCCGGTCGCCCACGCGCATCGCCCGGCTGAACCCGATCCCGCGCTCGAAAGGCGAGCCTGAGAAGACGCGTCGGCGGTCATCCATGGCGCAGATCCTCCCACCTCATCCCTGGCACCCTGCGTTGCCTATGGCCAGATGGCATACCCCGCGGGAAAGGAAGGAACGGCGGCGCTCAGGCCAGTTCGTATTCGGCCAGGTCGGGCTCTCGGGTGCGGGACCAGTAAGAGAGGAGATCGAACGGCCAGTTCTGGGTGACTCGACCCTGTTTGTTCTTGTACCACGTTGGGACGTCCGCTACGCCCCACACCATGTGCTTGTTTCCTGCTTCCATCTCCTCGGCGTAGTGCTCGTGAACTTCCCGCCGACATGACATGGTGCGATGGCCCGACTGCAACAAGCGTCCGATCGCCTCGACTATGTAGCGCACCTGGCACTCCACCATAACCAGGATGCTGCCGTTGATGACGAGGTTGGTGTTAGGCCCGTAGAGCATGAAGAAGTTCGGGAAGCCCGGCACCGTGATCCCCAAATAGGCCCTTGCGTCGCCGGCCCACGTGTCGTTGAGCTCGACGCCGCCTGACCCGAAGACCCGCATCGGCGTCACGAAGTTCGACGCCGTGAATCCAGTGCCGTAAATCAGCACGTCGGCCTGGCGCTCGATGCCGTCCGCCGTTCGGATCCCGCTCGGCGTGATCTCCTCGATCGGGGTCGTCACCAAGTCGACGTTGGGCCGGCTGAGCGCGCCCGGCCAGCGGCCGTCGTCGCGCAGTGCGCGCTTCGCGAAGGGTGGGAAGTGGGGCACCATCTTCTCGAACAGCTCGTCGTCCGTCACCTGGGCCCTCAGGATCTCGACGAGCATGGCCCGCACCATGTCGTTGCCTGCGCTGACCGACTCCCCGTGGTCTGACACCCACTTGTCGTCCACGATCGCGGCCTTGAAGAGGCCCTCGTGCATGATCCAGAACTGCCAGAGCCGATCCCAGCGCCCGTAGACGGGCACGAACGAGAGCAGGTCGTGAAACTCGGGCGGGAAGGCGTCGTTGTAGTTCTCAGTCGGGATCAGCCACGGCGGTGTCCGCTGATACAGGTCAAGGTGGGCCACCTCGTCCGCGAGGCGGGGAACGAACTGGGCGGCGCTCGCCCCGGTCCCGATGACGGCGACCCGGCGCCCGCCGAGGTCGACCGTGTCGTCCCACGCCGCCGAGTGGAAGGTGGGCCCATCGAATCGCTCCCGCCCTGCGATCTCTGGGAGTGAGGGCCGATTGAGTTGGCCCACGGCGCACACGACCGCGCCGAAGGTCTCGACGAACTCCGGCCCGTCATTCGGCCTCACCGTGAGGCGCCACTCCCCCTGGTCTTGGCCGAAGCGGGCCTCGGTCACTTCGCAACCGAACCGAATACATTCGGAAAGGCCGAGCTCCTTCGCCACCTTCCGCAGGTAGGCGAGCAGGTCGGGCTGGGCCGAAAAACGCGAGACCCACTCGTTCGTCTGTGCGAAGGAGAAGCTGTAGAGCTGGTTGGGCACGTCGACCCGGCAGCCGGGGTACACGTTTTCCAGCCAGGTACCACCGACGTCACCGTTCTTCTCGAAGATGGTCACGTCGACACCCGCCTGTCGCAGCCGGTGCGCCGCGGCAACTCCCGACGCACCGGCGCCGACCACAGCACAGCGGAACGTGCCGCCGCCGTCCCTGACCTCGTCGACGTGCCACGACGGCGACCTGGGATCGGTCCCGGGGAGCGCGAGCTCTTCGGTCAAGAAGGCCTCCCAGGCGTCGGTCGAGCCGGCGCCCACAAGAAAGTCGAAGATCCGGCGGAGTTCCTCCGGGGTGAGCCTGTGGTCGGGCCGGCGGGCTTCCAGATGAGCATGCAACGCGTCGCCGGCCAGCCGCCTGGCCTCGTCCTCCTGTTCAGGGCTGAGCCCGCGGCCCGGCACCAGCATTTGGTCCTCATCCGGGGCGAGGTCCTCCCGCAGCAGGCTCAGGTCACCCGTGACGTGTGCGACGGCGCAGAGCAATGGGTGCACTTCGGCAGCGGCGAACGCCGCCTGCAACCGTCGCCCGTCGGAATCCGATCCGGAGCTGGCCCGTGCGTTACCACCCATGGGGCGAAGCCTAGGGAGCCTGAGCAATGCCGGCCCGCCGGGTCCTTCGTCCCGCCTCACCCAGACACGGTCCAGCCGTGGCTCGGCGGGTCGCCGCCAAAGAACCAAGACGGGCACGAACGGGCACGGACCGGCGTGGACTGCCGCCCGGCGGCCCAGGTTCGCCGGCGTCCGGGATCCCCACAACGACCCCTGAAGGGACCCCTGTAGAGAGGTCCGCGCGCTGGTTGCCGGATCGAGACCGCCGTAGCGAGTAGCCATTGATCCCAGTTGACAGGAGGACACACAGGAGTAGCGTCGATCGACCGATAGGGCCGTTCGAACCCGACGTGGGACCGAACTCCAGGGAAGCCTGCGACTGGTTGTCAAGTGGGGAGGCTGCGATGACCGAGCGTTGGTCCGTCGTCACGTCCAGGGTTCTCGTGGTGTTCGCGATGGTCGTGCTGGGAACGATCACCTGGTTGCAGGTCAGCACCGCCGTGCCGGCCGGTGCCGCCGCAAGCTCCGTCGGCGTCTTCGCGTGGGGCGACAACTCGACCGGTGAGCTCGGCAACGAATCGATCGGCGGTTCCAGCGGGACTCCGGCGCCGGTGGCGCTTCCTGCGGGGGTCACACCGACCGCGATCGCTGCCGGCGGCGGCGGTGGTGGCACCGATACCGAGGCAGCTCAGTTAGCCGCCTACGCCATCGGCTCGGACGGAAAGCTCTACGCGTGGGGAGACAATTCCAACGGAGCGCTCGGGAACGGCACCACCTCCACTACTGGCAGCGCCACACCGGTGGTGGTCTCACTGCCGGCGGGCGTGACCCCTACGGCAATCTCCGCGGCTCAAGGCACCGGTTACGCCATCGGTTCTGACGGGAAGCTCTACGCGTGGGGCGACAACTTGCTCGGCAAGCTCGGCAACGGAAGCACGGCGAGCAACAGCACCTCTCCTGTCGTCGTGTCCCTACCCTCGGGCGTGACGCCGACCGCAGTTGCCGGGGGCTACGAATCTGCATACGCCATCGGATCGGACGGACACCTCTATGCCTGGGGCGACAATTCCATCGGCGAGCTCGGCGACGGGACCAATACGAACAGCGCCACTCCGGTGGTGGTGTCCCTTCCAGCGGGGGTGACTCCGACCGCGATCGCCGGCGGCGGTGGAGCTGGTTACGCCATCGGGTCGGACGGAAACCTCTATGCCTGGGGACTCAATCAATACGGCGAACTGGGGAACAACAGCACCACCAACAGCATGACCCCGGTGGTCGTGCAGCTTCCGTCGGGAGTGACCGCCAAGGCCATCACCGCGGGCGGCGGATTTGCGCACGCCATCGGTTCGGACGGCAACCTCTACGGCTGGGGCCTCGGGAATACTGGCGGCCAGCTCGGTCTGGGGTCGGAAAGCAGTTTGGTGCCGCTCGCGGTGCCGCTCGCCGCGGGCGTCCAGCCGAAGGCGATCGCCGACAACCTCCACACTGGTTACGCCATCGGGTCGGACGGACACATGTACGCGTGGGGCTATGGCCTGGCGGGGGAGCTCGGTGACGGTTCGGAATCGGGCGACATCTCCCCGCCGGTGGTCGTCGCTCTTCCAGCGGGGAGCACCCCAGAGAGCCTGGGTGCTGAGCCCGGCGCACAAGCGGGCTACGCGATCGTGAGCGCGCCCGAGACAGCGCCCGCGGTCTCCGTTCAGCCGGTCAGCCAGACCGTCTTCGCGGGCACGAGTGTGAGTTTCACTGCGACTCCCAGCGCCTTTCCCTTCGCAACCGCGCAGTGGCAACAATCCACAGACGGAGGATCGACCTGGAACGACATCTCGGGCGCCACCTCGCCCACCTACACCATCAGCGCTGTCCCCTTGTCTGACAACGGCGACCAGTTCCGGGCCGTCTTTACGAACCTGCTCGGCTCGGCGACGACCGACCCGGCCACGCTCATGGTCAACGCACCGGTCGCTCCCGCGATCATCACCCAACCGACCAGCCAGACCGTTTCCTTGGGCGAGACGGTGAGCTTCTCTGGACTCGCCAGCGGTGCTCCGCCTCCGACGGCCCAATGGCAGGAGTCCACCGACGGAGGCTCGACCTGGAACGACATCTCGGGCGCCACAACGCCCGCATACACGATCACCAATGTCACCGCGTCTGACAACGGCGACCAGTTCCGGGTCGTCTTTACGAACATCGCCGGCTCAGTTACGACAAACCCGGCCACGCTCATGGTCACCGTCTCGCCGCCCACGACGACCGTCTCGCTCCCCTCGAACGGCGTCACCATCACGGGTGGCAGCTGGCTCGATGCCTCGGCCTCGAGTCCCGTCGGCATCGCTTCGGTGAACTTCGAGGTGAGCGGGAACTCGATCTCCGACATGGTGGTCAGTCCCGGCTTCTCGACCATAGACGGGTGGATCGGCGGCTGGGACACCACCGACGTGCCCAACGGCACCTACACCCTGCAAAGTGTGGCCACCGACACCTTGGGGCAGTCGACGACTAGCGCCGGCGTCACCGTCACCGTCGACAACCTGCCCCTCCACACCGAGGTCCTCGTCCCCTCCGACGGGGCCACGCTGAGCGGCACCTCCGCCGTCCTCGACGCCTCGGCCACCGGGACCAGCGACGTCACCTCGGTGCAGTTCGTCGTGAGCAACAGCGCGGTGACCGACCAAGTGGTCGCAACCGCCGTACTGACTTTGTACGGGTGGATCGCCTTCTGGCAGACAACCGCTGTCCCCAACGGCACCTACACCCTGCAAAGTGTGGCCACTGAGGTCGGTGGAACGATGGCCACAAGTCCGGGCATCACGGTGACGGTGCAGAACCCGGCTTGAACGGGTCCCTCGCGCCGAGACAGGTGGATCAGCCTCCCATGTGCTTGACGAGGTCGGCCATCTGGCTGTTCACCTCGACGGTGCGGGGCAGCTTGTCCATCGCCGCAGCGAGGGTCTCCGCCGTCCAGCGGTCGTCCGTCTCCACGCTCTCTGCGATCGACCATCCGGCGTAAATGCCGACGGACCCTCCGTACACGCTGAACACCTGACCGTTGAACGGGCAGCTCTCGGAAGCCAGCACCGCGACCAGGGGCGAAACATTCTCAGGGTCGAACACGTGCTGCTGCATGGAGTCCCCCATCCCCGGGGTCTGCAGCGTGAGCCGGGTACGAGCCACGGGCGCGATGCAGTTGGCCCGGACCCCGTAGCGGTTCAGCTCCATGGCGTTCACGACGGTCATCGCGGCGATGCCCGCCTTGGCGGCCGAGTAGTTCGTTTGGCCGATGTTCCCGTGCAGACCGGCGCCAGAGCTCGTGTTGACGATGGCCCGGTCCGTGATGGAACCGGATTTCGCCCGCTCTCTCCAGTAGTCGGCCGCGTGGCGGGTGACGCTGAACGTGCCCTTCAAGTGCACAGCGATCACGTCGTCGAATTCCTTCTCGCTCATGGAGACGAGCATGCGGTCTCGGAGGATCCCCGCATTGTTGACCACGACGTGCAGATCGCCGAAAGCCGAGACGGCCTGATCGACGATGGCCTTCGCCCCCTCGAAGGAAGCGACGCTGTCCGTATTGGCCACCGCCCGGCCGCCCGTCGCGGTGATCTCGTCGGCGACCGCCTGCGCCGCCGACGTATCGGAGCCTGAGCCGTCGCTCGCACCGCCGAGGTCGTTGACGACGACGCTGGCCCCCAGCGATCCGAACAAGAGGGCGTGCTCTCGGCCGATGCCCCGCCCGCCTCCGGTGATGATCGCCACTCTGCCCTGCAACATCATTCAGCGTCCTTTCGGTCTCAATCGGTCGCTCGGCAAGGCGAGCGAACCGGCGAACGATGGCAACGACTCCGTGCTGCTGTCAAACCGGCTGTTGGTTCACCCGTCGTTCGAGGAAGCGACGCTCAGCGTCCGTCCGAGCGAGCCGGAGGGCCTCCTGGTACGCAGCGGTGGCTTCCGCATTCCGACCCAGTCGGCGCAACATGTCGGCCCGAGCCGCCGGGAGCAGGTGGTAACCGCGCAGCTCCCCGCCTTCGCTGAGCCGCTCCACAATCGCGAGGCCGTCTTCGGGCCCGAACGCCATGGACACGGCCACAGCCCGGTTGAGCTCCACCACGGCCGATGGAACCATGTGCGCCAGGCTCGCGTAGAGGGCGGCGATCTCAATCCAGTCGGTGTCCGCGTCGGTCGCGGCCTGTGCGTGACAAGCGGCGATGGCGGCCTGCACCTGGAAGGGACCCGGCCGACGGAGGCGGAGCGCGGCATCGAGCATGTCGGAGGCCTCAGCGATGACGGCGGTGTCCCACAACGAGCGGTCCTGGTCCTCCAGGACGACCAGGTCGCCCACCACATCGACGCGCGCGCGGGCACGGGCATCATGGAAGAGCATGAGAGCGAGCAGCCCTAACGCCTCGGGCTCGTCCGGCATCAACGTGCACAGCGTGCGACCCAGACGGATCGCTTCGGCCGTCAGGTTTCGTCGAATCAAGTCCTCACCCGCCGTCGCCGCGTAGCCCTCGTTGTACAGGAGGTAGACGACCGCGAGCACGGCGTTGGTGCGTTCGACCAGCTGATGCGCCGGAGGCTCCCGGAAGGGGATTCCCGCGTTGTGGATCTTCTTCTTGGCCCGGGTCAGCCGCTGGGCCATCGTCGGCTCGGGCACCAAGAACGCGCGCGCGATCTCCGCAGTCGTCATCCCAGTCAGGGTCCGTAACGTCAGCGCCACCTGCGCGTCGAAGGACAAGGCGGGGTGACAGCAGGTGAACATCAGCCGCAGTCGGTCGTCGGGTACCTCGTCCGCGCCGGCAGACTCCCCCGAATGCGGATCGTTGGACAGCGTCACGACCGCCACCTCCTGCAGCTTCGAAGCGCCGAGTTGGGTACGGCGGACCCGGTCGAGGGCACGGTTGCGGGCCACGGTCGTGAGCCAGGCACCGGGGCGGCGTGGGATGCCGTCGCGGGGCCAGCGTTCAGCAGCCCTCGCAAACGCGTCTTGGGCGCACTCTTCGGCAACGTCCCAATCACCCGTGAGACGGATGAGGGTCGCGACCACGCGGCCCCACTCTTCGTGAAAGGCCGCCGTGATCGCAGCTTCGGTCTCGGGGGTCACATCTCCCAGATCGGCCTCACCTCGACACTGCCCGTACGGGCACCGGGGATCTTCGCGGCAACCTCAATCGCCTGGTCGAGGTCCTTGCAGTCCACAAGGAAGTAGCCGCCGAGCCGCTCCTTGGTCTCGGCAAACGGCCCGTCCGTGGCCAGCACCTCGCCCTCACGAACCCGCACCGTGGTGGCGTCTGCGATCGGGCGCAGACGCTCGCCGCCCTGCAGGATGCCCCGGTCGGCCATCGTCTTGACCCACTCGCCGTATTCGTCGAGCGTGGCCGTATTTTCCTCGTCTGAAACGGCTGCTCGCCCGCTCTCGTCTCCCGCAATCATCAACAGGTATCGCATTGGTCCTCCTCGTCTTGCTCTTGGGGGTGGTCTCGCTCCTACGACGATCGGGAATGATCTATATCGACACCTCGACTCGAATTCTTGTCCCGGGGTCCCATGGTCCCAAACCCAACCCCCAAGCCCAGCGCCCAAGCCCAGCGCCCAAGACCCAAGCCCAACGCCCACACCCAACCCCCCTCCCGGCCCCCAGGCACCCCGTGCGGACGGCTCCGGCTAGGCGTGACCTCCTCTCTCGTGCTCGAGGTGGCCGGAGGACTCGAACTGCAGCGTCGAATGGGCCACGTCGAAGTGCCCGGCCAGACAGTCCTGAAGGTGGTCGAGGACCCGACCTGCGTCGCCACTCTTGAAGCATTCGTCGCTCACGACGACGTGAGCGGTGAGGATCGGCAGAGACGAGGTCAGCGTCCAGGCGTGGAGGTCGTGCACGGACTTCACCTCCGGCAGCTCAATCAGGTGGCGTCGCACCTCACTCAAGTCGATGTCCTCGGGCGTGGCCTCCAACAGGATGTTCGTGGCGGGTCGGAGGAGCTGCGCCGCCGCCCTGAGCATCAGGCACACCACGATGAGGGACGCGATGGCGTCCGCCCGATTGAAGCCGGTGGCAACGATCACGATGCCGGCGACGAGCGTCCCGACGAAGCCGTAGAGGTCGGTCAGGATGTGGCGGTACGCCCCCTCGATATTCAGAGAGCGCCGGTCCGCCCTTGAAATCGTCATCGTCGCAACCACATTGACCGCGACCCCGACCGCAGCGACGACGATCAGCACAGCGCCATCGACCGTCGAGGGATGCACCAAGCGGGCGATGGCCTCGACCGTGACGAGCGCGGCGACGATCAACAGCACGATCGCGTTGGCGGCTGCCGCCAGGATCTCCGCTCGCTTCAACCCGTAGGTGTGCGACCCCGTCTCCGGGCGCGCCGCGAGCTGAATGGCGAGCAACGAGCACGCAATCGCACCCACATCGACCAGCATGTGGCCGGCGTCGGCCAAGAGCGCCAACGAATTGGCGAAGATCGCCGCCCCCACTTCGAACGCCATGAAGGCGATGAGCAGGACGAGCGCGGCTTCCAAGTGCCGACGGTCGTCCCCCGCCGACGGGTGCCCGAATGCCTGACCGTCTCGGTGCCCGTGCCCATGGCCGTGACGCTGGCCGTCGCCGCGCCCCGACATGGTGACAAGCCGTCTACCCACGGGCCGTGACGTGGTCGGCGTGCGTCAGCACCTCCTCTACCAAGCGGCGCACATGGGCGTCGTCGACCACATAGAAGATGCGCGTGCCCTCGCGCCGGCTCCGGACCAGGCGGGCGAGGCGCAGCTTGGCCAGGTGCTGTGAGACCGCTGCCGGCTGCGCGCCCACGAGCTCGGCCAACTCGTTGACCGAGTGCTCCCCCTCCATCAAGGCCCAGATGACCCGAAGGCGCGTCTCATCGCCCAGCAGCTTCAACATTCCGACGGCGGAGTGGAACTCCTCCCCCGACGGGTCGGCCGCCGCGCCGGATTCCACACTTATCTGCGTAGTCACGCAGATAACTCTACACACAGTCGCCTCAATCAGGGTCCGCTCGGACCGGCGGCCATCCCTAGACAGCTACGCGACTACACGTTGCAAGGCTGGCTCACCGACCCTGGCGGCAGGGCGGCCTGCATGACCGTGTTCACGATCGGCCCCGCCACCTGGGCCCCATCGGTGCCGATCTGCTGATACGGCACGACCACCGCGACCGCGATCTGGGGGTTGTTGGCCGGGGCGAATCCGATCATCCAGTCGTGGTTGACGCCGAGGCCTGTCTGGGCGGTCCCGGTCTTCACGGCGGCACACAGGTAGGACGGGAAGCCGACCCCCGAGGCCGTGCCGTGTGCGACGACCCCCTCCATCAAAGAGGTCACCTGCCGGGCGGTCGCGGCCGACGCCGACCGAGGCATCGGCTTGGGCGTGTACGACTGCACCAAGTTGCCCTCAGAGTCGTGGATTGAAGCCATGAGATGCGGGGTCATTACGACCCCCCCATTGGCCATCCCCGCGGCCACCATCGCATTCTGGAGCGCGGTCGTGCTGACGACGTTTTGGCCGATTGAAGCATCGGCCAGAAGCCGTTGGTTGCCCACCTTTTCAGGAAACGGTTTAAACGTAGAGGCGAGCGTGTCGGGCAGATCGATGTCGGGCACAGCGTTGTATCCGAAGAGCTCCGACTGCTGAAGCAATGGGGACTCTCCCAACTGGATTCCGAGTGCGCCATAACCGGGGTCACACGAAGCCGGGAGCATCTCCGTCATCGTTCCGCCGCACGGGTCCGCTCCGGCCGCCGTGGGAGCGTCATTGCACAGGGGGGGAGTAGCAGCGGTGGGGAAGTACAGGCAGGGCGCGTTCGCAAAGGCGAAGTTCGACAGCTGAGGCTTCAGGTTGTAGACCGCCGTGCTGGTCACCACCTTCATGGTCGAGCCCGGTTGGAAGAACTCACGCGTCGCGATCGGTCGCAGGGGTTCGAAACCCTCGTGGTCCTTCTGGTTGTCGCCGCCGTAGGCGAGCTGCTCTGCCGGCACGCTCGATGCGACCAGCCCGTTGGGGTCGAACGTCGGGTTCGAGACCATGGCCAGAACGGCTCCCGTCTTGGGGTTGAGGACAACAACCGCCCCGTCTTTGTTCTCCCCTGGCGGCAACGTGGTCAGCGCGTTCCAGGCCACCTGTTGCAGCGCGGGCTCGACCGTCAACGTCACATTGTCGGTGGTCGTGGGCGGCCTCTCCCGGAACAGCAGCTGGCTCAGGTTCTGCGGCCCGGGTTGGTGCGCGCTCAGCTCCGCGTTGTACTGCTCCTCGATGCCGGCGTCCCCCGCAATGCCGAAGTACCGCGACCCCGCGTACCCGGTGATGCCGGCATAGAGCGGGCCGAGCGGGTACTGACGGATGTATTTGTACGGATAGTTGGGAACGTTGGTGGCCGAGACGGACTTGGCCAGGACGGTTCCGTCGGCGGCGTAGATCGTGCCTCGGGCGTTGCTGTACTGGAGCAACGCCACCCGCGGGTTGTTCGGCGAGTTGGCGAGCTGCTTCCCCTTCACCAGCTGAATGTTCACTAGCTGAACGACGACGAGGCCCAGGCAGACGACCATGATGGCTCCCATCCAGCGGATGCGCCGTCCCATTAGCGCTCCCGCCGCGGCGCCAACGACGTCGTCTTCCCGACCATCGCCCGAATGGTAGGCCGCCGCCTCGGAACCAAGGCGTCATACCGGCGGCCAGGGCCGATCCGCCGGACCGCCCCACCCACCCCTGTTCCACCATGGGACAGGGCCGGCTTTCCCCTGCTACACGAGACGTGAGGCAGCTCACCCAACGGCACGGAGCATGACCAGCCGCGGGGAAGATCAGCTCTCTTCCGGGTGGTCCCGCTTGGGAGCCGGGCATGGTCTCGCAACCCCCTGTCGAACTCGCACGCCCGCCCGTCGATACAGTCGTCCGCGGGAGGTGGCCATGCCCGTTTGTCGACCTCGATGGAAGTTCGCGCCGTGAACGAGGCCAGGGTGCCCTTGGTTAGCTCACGCCGAGAAGGGCGCGTGCTCGTTATCTCTATGCAGCGTGCCGGCAAGCGCAACGCCATCGACCGTGTGATGGCGGACGAGCTCGAACCTGCCCTCGACGAGCTCGACGACGATCCAGGGCTGTGGGCCGGGGTTCTCACCGGTACCGGTGGTGTTTTCAGCGCGGGCAGCGATCTCACTTCAGGAGGCGACTACGTCACGCCCCGGGGCGGCGAGTACGGCATCATCCGTCGCCAGCGCCGCAAACCCCTCATCGCGGCCGTGGAGGGTGCGGCACTCGGCGGCGGCCTCGAGATCGTCCTCGCCTGCGATCTGGTCGTTGCGTCGACGGCCGCGCAGTTCGGCCTCCCCGAAGTCCGAATCGGCGTGGTGCCGACATGCGGGGGGCTGTTTCGAGGCCCTCGAGCATTGCCACTCAACGTCGCGAGACAATTGCTACTGACCGGGCGTCCGATCGATGGTCATCGTGCGTACGAAGTCGGCCTGGTGAACGTCCTCTCCGAACCAGGAGCTGCTGTCTCCCAAGCGCTGGTCCTCGCCCAGCAGATCTGCGAGAACGCTCCGGTCTCGGTGCAAGCCTGTCTGACCGCAGTGGATCAGTTGACCGGCGCAGCAGACGAACAGGGCTGGGATAAGACGGCGCAGGCCTTCTCGGCGGCGACCCAGTCAACAGATGCCGCCGAGGGCGTTCGTGCCTTTCTGGAGAAGAGACCCCCCGTTTGGACGGGTCGATAGTCACGGGTCGCAGACCTCCACAGGAAGACCAAGCCGGTCTCTGTCTCGCTCCGGTGACTGCCGGAATACAAACGTGCCTGAGAAGGGGGCGCGCACACGTTCTCGATGTTGGTGCGCAACATGCACAGACTTGGGCGCGACTCGACGGTCCGGAACACCGAATCGGGGCGGAGGAGATCGTCAGTAGGTGATGTCCGACGCCCACTGGATGACGCCCTGACCCGTGATCGCGCCAACGGCACTCAACGTCTGGACCACGGCGTCCTCCGTGGCAACCGAGCCGGCCGGGGTGGTCAACACTCCAAAAACGTTGAGGTCCACTCCGCGAGCCTGGGCGTAGGCCACCAGGTTCGCCCACTCCCCGACCTGGACGGGGTTGTAGATCTCTGGCATCGCAACATTGGGAGGAAAGCCGTTGGCCACCTGGAGGAGCTGATCCTGGGTCCAAAAGCCGGGATCGGCTGAGCCGTAGTCAACCATCGGCGGATAGCTTCCGCCCACCGTCTGCGCGTAGCCCTGCATCACGTAGTAGGTGTTGTTGTATCCCGGATCGAATGCAGGTTCGGCATCGTCTGCGGCCACCACCCGGACGGTGTCGGTGAACCCGTTGACGGACGCGAATGCCGCTGACCAGGCTCCGAGCTGCTCAACCGTGGCTGCGAGCTCTTGCCCCCAGGTGATGTAGTTCGACGGTTCGTAGGGACAGCCGCAGACGACGGCTCCACAGGGTTGGTAGAGGCCGCAGCTGTCGTTCGTTCCGACGGCCACATCGAGCGTCGTGTCCGCAGGGGCGTAGTTGTAGTAGCTGATGACGTAGCTCTGAACGGCACTCGTGATGTCTGCAAACGACTGAAAGCTGCCGGCGAAGCTCATCATGCCGTCGCTCGTCCCATTAGAGGCGGGCCGACCGAAATCTAAGATCACGATCCCCTGGCTCCCGGCCAGACCAGCCGACGCTCCTTGCTGAGACAGGGTCGCCGCGGAGGCATCCTGCTCGTAGTGGGAGGTGGTCGGCGCGGCGGCGCCAGCCGCGGACGCCGCAACACCTGTCAACGGCACGAGGAGCGCGATCGCGAGCGCTAAGGCGACCGCGGTCCGGCGCGGCCACGTCCCGTCTCGATCGCACGAAAACCGACGTATAAGAGTCACAAGCGAGAAAGGTATCGCGTCTTTTGCAGGAATCTTGCATATTTCGGCGTGAACGCGAGATGTAGAGCAACGACCAAACCGAGTCGCTCCACATGTTGTGTCGCCGAGAGTCGGTTCTGTCGGGTCTCTTTCGGGAGCGCGCTTATGGAACCGCGTGACCGCGAGTGGTCGGAGATGTTGGACCGTTCAGCGCTGGTCGGATCTGTCAGCGCGCTCGCTAACGCGTCAGGGGTGCAACGATCTCCGGCGCCTGCTCGAGAAGCCCCTCTCCGCGGGCGATCGTGCCCCAGCCCGGTCGACGTCCGATGAGCGCCAGCAGCGTTGCCTTCAGTCGCCACCACGCCATGGCAGGACGGAACCACAGCGACTCAACGAGTCCCCAGGCAGTAAGGCGCGCCAGGTCCTTGGCGCGGTAGCGACGAAAGCCGATCTCTTCAATCAGTAACGCGGTCGCGCTGAGCAGCTCGCCGGTGATGGCTGCGATTAAAAAGAAGGCCACCAGGTAGGTCCAGTTTTCGGCATTCAAGATGAGCAGCGTGATTACGATCGCGAACCCCAGGACCTCGACGAGCGGTTCGAGTGCTTCGAAAAACACCATGTACGGCATGGCGAAGGTTCCCGCGGCTCCGTAGCGAGGTCGGCCGAACATTCGCCAGTGCATGCGGAGATTGTCGATCAGCCCGGTGTGCCAGCGAATGCGTTGGTTCCGCAGTCCGCCCATAGAGCTCGGGGCCTCTGTCCAGCACACTGCGTCCGAAGCGAACTCAACCCGCGCGTGCTTCATTTGAGGTCTCATCAAGTGGTGAATCCGCATCGTAATTTCCATGTCCTCCCCGAGCGTGGCGCGAGAGAAGCCACCCATCGAGACCAGCAGGTCACGCCGGAATACCCCGAAGGCGCCGCTGACGATCAGCAGCCCGTTCATCTCGGACCACGCGATCCGCGTGGCAAAGAATCCGCGCAAGTACTCGAGGATCTGCGTCGCCCCGACGCCCTGCCATGAGACCCCAGGCGTCTCCACGCGTCCGTGGACGATTCTCGATCCGTTCGCAACCCGGATCCCGCCCCCGACAGCCATGCAGGAATCGGGGTGGACTTCGAACGGTCGAAGCGCGCGTGAGATCGCCTGCGGCTCCAACAGGCTGTCCGAGTCGACGATGACAACGAGCTCGCCGCGGGCCACCGAGAGGCCAGCGTTGATGGCATCCGAGCGCCCGCCGTTGTCCTTGTGGACGACGCGAAGTCTCGGGTTCGTTCTGGAGATCTGGACGCTTCGGATCGGCGCGGTCTTCAGCACGGTCCTGCCCCGCAAGGGGAGCGGCACGAGATCGAACGCCTCCTTGAGCCGGGCGAACGTCTCGTCATGCGATCCGTCGTCCACGACGACGACCTCAAGCGGTGCGTACTCGCTCGCGAGGAACGCCCTGGCGTCTTGGACGATGAGGGCCTCCTCATTGTAAGCGGGCGTTATGAGGCTGACGCTCGGTCGGTGTCCGAGCTCCCCGGCTAGGTGACGGGTGGGTTCCACACCGCGGGCGTACCATGAGATCTCGTGCACAGACAGGGCGAGCAACGTGAACGTGGCGGCGAAGTAGATCAGGAAGAAAACGAGGATTCCGATCGAGATGGATTGCAGGATGTGAATGATCACATGCTCACCTCTGCAACTGTGCGCACGTACTCAACCGCCCACGAAGTGGACGACTCGAGGCGCGCGCATGCCTCCGACGTCGCGCGTGGTCGGAGGGCGAGCGCCAGGAGCGCTTCGGCGGCGCGGAGTGCCGTCTCTCGGTCCTCGTCCTCCATGCACGCATTGAGCCTCCCGGCCGTGGTCGGGTCGTCGAAGGAACCAAGCGCCTTCACCGCGGACCTGCGCACATGAAGGTCCGGATCCTTTGTCGCGACCAGCAGCTCCACGGGCGCGTTCCCGCCGCCCACGATCCCGAGTGCGCCCGTTGCCGCCGCCCGCACGCGGGGATCGGAATCTGAGGCAAGCACTTGTGAGAGGCGAGACACAGCGGAACCGTGTTCTCCCGCGATCCCCGAGAACCCGAAGCACGACGACACACGGACGATCGGATCCGCTGATCCGATACCCCGCTCGAACGCGGACGCCGCCTCGCCACCGATCCTCCGCAACGCGTTGTTGACGACGTTGGTCGGAGCGACGCGGCGTTCGAGGAACGCCTTTGACAGCGCGGGGACGGCTTCGTTCGACCCGATGTCGCCGAGCGCTCGTACGGCCGCGATCCTCACCTCCGGACGACGGTCCTCGAGGCGGCTCAGCAAAGTTGGCACCGAGCGGTGGGCGCCGATCTTCCCCAGCATCTCGCAGGCGAGCGCGCGCCTCCACGGCGACCGTCGACGCGTACCCCTCTCCCCGAGCTCCACGATCCCCGCCTCCTCGAGCGCACCTTTGAGCTGCTTCCGTTGGAGGGGTGTCGCCTCCTGCATGATGTCGGTGACCAGTACCGCAGCAACCGGGCGCTCAGCTGCATCCATACGTAGGAAGGATGGGCGAAGCTCCTCCGCGAGATGCGCCTGATCCGAGGTCTCGAGAAACCTGGAGAACACCGGCTCAAGTTGGCCGCGAACATGCTCGCGACGGCGATCGGCACGAATTGTTCTGACATGGCGCGTGATCCCGATCCCGATCAGGACGATGTTCACGGCCGCTCCGACTACCAAGACCCAGAACGTCAGCCGGAGCGGAGCGCCAGCTGCGACGAGCAGCCCGCGCACCTGAGAAAGGAGCACCGACCGACAGTCTTAGCATCGCTGTCCGATAAGCTGCACCACTTTCTGGACACCAAAACGATTCGGGGCGGGTCGACTAGGCCCACTCGAAGCCTTTGAGGGTGTCTCCGTCCCGGTTGTGGAGCGGACCCGGTGGTTCTCGGCATCAACTGACGGTGAGACGCATCCAAGGGCCTGTGATACTCGCTCGTGTGTTGATTAGATCTGCCAGTGAGGAGGACTCCGATGCGATTGCCTCAATCCTGAACGCGCTCCTGGCCACTACCACGATTGAATGGACAGAACGACCTCATTCCCGTGAAGACGTCTTGTCGTGGCTGACCGAACACGAGTGTGTCCTCGTAGCGGAGCAAGATCGTGAAGTCGTCGCAGTGGCTGCATATGGATGGTTTCGTGACGTAGTGAAGCGCCCGGGGTACCGCTTCACCGTGGAGAACACGGTTCACGTGCGCCAGGACCATTGGCGCACCGGTGTCGGGCGGTCGCTCATGCGAGCACTGATTGAGGAAGCCAAAGGGTCGGGAAAGCACGCGATGATCGCTGCTGTGGATGGGGCCAACGAATACTCGATTCGTTTCCACGAGCAGCTCGGGTTCTCGCGAGTCGCGCGACTACCCCAAGTAGGCGAAAAGTTCGGGCTGTGGCAAGACCTGGTGTTGTTGCAGCTCCGACTCGACGACCGTAAAACTCCCTATCGGGCATGACATCGCCTCACCGGCGACCGCTGATTGCCGTTGACTGTCACCACCCGTCCGCGACGCTCCGAGCGATTTCCTTCATCGAGTTCATCCCCGCACAACGGCGGTCCTCGGACTTCGCTGACTTGGAGCACCGCGGGTGATTGCGGTCGGCTTCTTTCTGGACGGGCGATCAGTTCGTGATCTCGACGGCCACGACCTCACCGAACGTTGCGGCGCTGTCGGCCCGCCCGGACGTTGCGCTCGCCCTCGACGCAGGTGAGACACCGAACCAGGCGCGAGCACTTTCGATGCGCGGGCAGGCGAGCGTCTCTCGATCCGCTACTTGGGATCTGGTGTTACCCAAAGAAGACCTCGGCTTCGGCAAACAATTCGGGCGAAACAAGCTTGGATTCCGCCGTGACGTCCGACAACGGAACCAGCTCGATGGCGGTGCCGTGTAACGCCACCATCTGGCCCGCGTGACCGTCGTGAAGCGCGTCCACCGCGTGCAGCCCGAACCGGGTGGCAAGGACACGATCGAAAGCAGTGGGGCTACCACCTCGCTGCACATGGCCAAGGACGGTGGCGCGGGCCTCCTTGCCTGTTCGCTGGGCGATCTCTGACTCGAGAAGCATTCCAATGCCGGTGAGGCGCTGATGGCCGAACGCGTCCACCTCGCCGGTGCGCACGTGCACCGTGCCCTCTCTGGGTTGGGCGCCTTCAGCCACAACGACAATCGGCGCATAGTGGCTGGCGAAACGGTGCTCGATGAATCTGCAGACGTCTTCCATGAGAAACGGCCGCTCGGGGATCAGAATCACGTTGGCCCCACCGGCCAAGCCTGAATGCCAGGCGATCCAGCCGGAGTAACGTCCCATTACCTCGACGATGAGCACCCTGTGGTGGCTCTCAGCCGTGGTGTGAAGCCGGTCGATCGCGTCGGTGGAGATGGTGACTGCGGTGTTGAATCCGAATGTGTAGTCGGTTCCCTTCAAGTCGTTGTCAATGGTCTTGGGGACCCCGACAATCGGCAGACCATTCATGCTCAGCTTGGTCGCAACACCGAGGGTATCCTCACCTCCAATGACGATGAGACCGTCGAGCCCCATGCGTTCCACGGTCTCGAGGACGCGACGCCCGCCGTCGTCGGAGCGAAAGGGATTCGTCCGGCTGGAACCAAGGATGGTGCCACCCCGAGGGAGGATGCCGCGGACAGCAGGTACGTCCAGCGGCATGGTGTCTCCGTCGAGCGGGCCGCGCCAACCGTCTCGGAAACCGACGAACTCATCTCCGTAGACCTGAACGCCTTTGCGTACAACGGCTCGGATTGCGGCATTCAGTCCCGGGCAGTCCCCGCCCCCGGTCAAAACTCCGATCCGCACTAACGGCGAGTGTAATGACGACACGGGACGTGACGTGACGTGGAGTGAGCGGCAAACAAGGAGTTTGGGCCACGTTGAGGAGGATCACGCGTGGATTGACGCCCAGTGAACCGGCGTACGCGGGCACCCCGGAGATCCCCGATAAAGCACCTGCGCATCACCGGTGAGTAGACGCCGAACGATCGCCCTTACCGGCCGTGTAGGCGTATCGATTATCGGAATCCTCTTCCGTCGAAGCGACGGTCGATGAGATCTACGGACTTCCAGAGTGTGGGGGGACTACCAGTCGATCTGGAGAATCTCGCGCATCGCGGCCTCGAAGTCATCGTAACTCGAACCCTGGCGGCTCGCGGCGATCAGCTCGGCGTCGGCGCCGACCGGCATGCGGAGTGGGCGGTGCTCCTCTTCCAACGCATCGCAGATCTTGATCGCCACGAGCTCGGGACCCGGCGCCGGCTCCTCGCCGCCAAGGACCCCCATGGCGCTCTCCCACTTCTTGGCCAGTTCTGCGTAGGGCCCCGGTCCGCGCAGATCGACCAAGTTGTCCCCGAAGCGCGTCGCAATCGCGCCAGGCTCGACCACGAGCACCCTCACGCCGAAGTGGCCGACCTCTAGGTGCAGTGATTCAGACAGCGCCTCGAGTGCGAACTTGGTCGCCGAGTAGAACCCGGCCAAAGGACCGCCAACGATTCCCGCAACGGAGCTGACGTTCACGATTGTGCCAGAGCCCCGCTCTCGCATGGCGGGGACGAAGGCCTGGATCATGCGCGCCGCACCGAAGAAGTTCGTCTCGAAGGCCCGGCGGACCTCGACGAGGGGGACTTCCTCTACCGCTCCGTCGATCCCGAAGCCCGCGTTGTTCACCAGGATGTCGACGGGGCCGACCGTGGCCTGCGCAGCTGCCACGGACTCATCGGAGTCGACGTCGAGGGTCAAGGCACGCGCAACAGCCAGATCAGCGATCGACTCGTATCGTCGGGCGGTGGCAGTGACCTCGTAGCCGCGTGCGGTCAGCTCGAGGGCGGTTGCCCTCCCAATGCCACTCGAACACCCCGTCACAATTGCGCTCTTGTTTGACATGCGGCACGTCTAGCCCCGGAGTGCGAGCACTGTCAATGGGCATTGTTTTGTGCGCGTCGGCGAGTGGCTTCGCCCACCGGACGATTCGCGCAAGCTTCTGATCTCGACCGCGGTCAGAGGGCATCCCTGATCGCCGGGACATGTAGCGATGACACTGGTCGCGGGGCTTAGTAAGGCAGATCTCTAGGTCGAACGTTCTTATAGTCCGGTTCGGGATCGCTTTCAAACTGCACTGCCCTGATGGTTCGTTGGCCATCCATGATCGCTCGGACGACTCGATGCATGCCATCCATCACGCATCCGTCCGCTCCCAAGATGACGGGATACGAAGGGTCGACCTCCTCTACCAGTCTCATGTGGGAAATCACATTGCGAACGGTCGGTAGCTCATCATCGTCGTTGAACCAGTACACAGTGTCGACCTCAAATATTGAGTTCAGATCAACGTCCCTCACGGGGAGCGTGGATGAGAGCGCAACAAGGCGATCCACATCCCAGGCATCTACTCCGTGCTCGCCCGGTCGAAAGTGATACTGCTTTCTCACCCCTCGAAGTCTTCCCCATTAACCTCGTATCAGCCTCTGCCCTCGTTGACGCTGCGAGACCCCCCGGATCACCGGCATTGGGTGCGGTGTTCGGTGGCCATTCGGCCACTCGTTCTCCGATGTTTCAGCGCGGGCGGCGCGGCCACCCGCTGGTCGGGGATTGACACGCGGTTGACCGCCTCTGCCTGCCTTGGCCGTGGCTGCACGGCTGAAACGAGCAGCTAAGGCAGCCCCGGGACACAGCAGAGTTGAGCAGAAACGGACAGCGCGATGAAAGATGAGGTAGACGAGGTAGCGAGACTTTGCCCTGCAGCCCGTGAGTTTGCGTTGTCGTCGCGGTGGTCACAGTGCCTGTCACGAAAAGTTGAACGCGAAAGAAACGAACTCCCAGGAATTCGCGGGTGGGGCGGCAGGCCAAACGCAGCGTCACGGATCGCAAAACCAGTGAAGTCACCGAAATAACGTGCTGGCAGACACCGCGTTCGTAGTGAACGGCCCCTCTGAACGGTCGTGGTCGTTGTCGTCGTGCAGTACAAGACGCCGTTCGCCTGATCGAAGTTGCACCCTGCTGGAACCGGGGGGCCAGTGGCGAACACTGGTGCCGCGCCCACCACCCATGAGGCTGCCACCACGCCCAGTGCCACCAATCCGTTCCGAATGACCTGCCCTGTTCTCTCCCTCGCGAGGTCATGCTCACGACCCAGCTACTTGGGGCCGGCTGCAGCGCGAATCCTACTTTTGGCTGTATCGAGCTGGGTGCTGGAACGCTCACACTGGAAGGATTCGACCGCGAGGCCGGGCGTGGTGGGGGTTTGGGGGCAACCGCCCGGCCCGCGGCCGAACGGAGGCTATAACGGTCCGGCGCAACGGGCTGCGGTGCGGCGAGTCGGGCGGGCTCGTCCTACCAACCACACAAACTCCGCGCGAGGCGGCCCGCCGGCGTAGAACCGTGGACTGCCCTCCGCGCCGCGATTGTCCGCGAACGGGTGCGTGCACACGACTCAACCAGACGACAGTATTCGTCTGTGGATACGCCTGCGGTACTCATGGTCGACGCCTCGGGAGCCATTCAGTCGTGGAGCCCAGGGGCCGAGGAACTGCTTGGCCACAGTCTGGCCTCGGTCCTTGGAAAGACCTTGGATGTGATCGTCCCCGAGGAATTCCGGCAACGCCATTGGGCTGGGTTCCATCGGGCAATGGCGAGTGGAACCTCGTTCATCGACGGCCAGGCAGCGATTCTTCCGGTGCTCTGTGGCGATGGGCAGGTCCATCACCTAGCGGGACGGCTGTCGCTCCTACGCGACCCATCTGGCCAGGTCGTGGGAGCCATGGCGATCTATACGAGTTCAGCTGGCTTGGACTCTCAGCTGCCCGTACTGGGTGACTAAAAGGCGCTTTGGAGGTACGGGGATCGCGCCCTGGCACGAGCACCGAAGCTTGAACCGGTATACCGTTCCCGCAGCCAGTTGATCGGGGGTGGTGTCATGGTTGGAAGGGGCGAGGATGTGCTGCGCTCGGCGCGCACAGTGCTCCTCATCGATTGGCATCCTGACGTTCCCCGGTCGTTGGCCGCCGCCGGCTACGACGTCTACTCGGTGTACCAGTTGGCGCATCGTGCCGACCTGGTACGTGCGGCCCCCGCAAAGCTGGAGAAGGGGGAAGAGGTTCTGGAACCACTGGACCCTTCGGACCACCGGGGCGTCCTGGTATGGCACCTCGTGGACAACCTCCCCGACCAGATCGACGTGGTGTGCACGTATCGGCCACCGGAGGAGCATCTCGATCTCGTCGAGCGCTTTGCGCTGCCTCGCCAGGCTCGGGCCTTCTGGGTGGAGGAGGGTGGCTTCGGCAGCGGCATGACGCCCCCTTACCGGGGGCCTGAGCAGCTCTTGGAGGTCTCCGAAGCGGCAAAGGCCCGGTGCGAGCAATCCGGAATAGCAGTGATCGAGGGCCTCTCTATTGCCGCCGCCGCCCGGGAGTCGAGGGCGCCAACCTCTTAGCGGCGAACCTGAGTGAGGCGAATCTCATGGGCACCAACCTCGGCGTGGCTGGGTGACTCAACTGGTGTGCATACCCCGAAGGACCCCGGGAGTTTGGTGGGCAAGGCTCGTTAGAGCGACCACTTCCCACATCTACTGATTCAACGGCCCATGCGCCGAGAGTTGAACTGGCGTACCATCACCCGCAGCCAAATTTATTGGGGGTGCGGGCGTGTTCGGACGTCTTCTGCGGGTAACGGGCACGGTTCTGGTGATCGCTGTCGCCTTTGTCACACCCGTCCTCGCCACGTCGACCCCGGCCTCGGCGGACACCGTCGTCAACGGCTGCACGATCGTGTCGAGCCCGACGCCGACGAACTTCACCAACTGCCCGAACACGAACTTCTCAGGGGCCGACCTGCTCGGGGTCAATCTTGACTACGCCAACCTGACCGGTTCGGTATTCCAAGGCGCCCTGCTGGCACAATGTACTAGCCCCCCGACGCTCTCCTGCTCAAACGCGACGTTCGAGAACGCCACGCTGTCGCAAGCGTCCTTTACCGGTGTGACGACAACAAGCTGCGTATCGTTCAACTCCACTCCGACGATCATTTCCACTGAGTGCGCCGGTGTAGACCTGACGGGCGCCAACCTGCAAACCGCCAACCTCGCCGGGCTCAACCTGTCCGACGTCACTCTCTCCTCCGCCGACCTGGTTGGCGCGAACGTCAGCGGAGCGACCTTCGTGACCTCCTACTCCCTCGGCGCGAGTGGCGTCACCCAATATTTCGGGACCAACTTCACCGGCGCCGACCTGGCTGGGCTCGACCTGTCCGGCGTGAACCTCTCCCCGGTCACGCTGACGGGCGCGAACTTGACCGGGGCTCAACTTGAGAACGACAACATGAGCTCGATCACCGAGGCCGGCAGCACCTTCGGTGGTGCGTTGGGTCAGGCCAACCTCACCGACGCCAACCTGACCGGGGCCAATCTGTCGGGAGCCACCCTCACCGGTGCCAATTTCACGGGCACGCTGCTGGTCCCCTCGAATCAGAGCGTGACGGCGACGAGTCCGGCCGGTGCGGTGACGACATGGGCGACGCCGGCGGGACTCCCCGGCGCGACCCCGGGAACCTGCACGCCAGCATCGGGTTCGACCTTCCCGCTCGGCACCACGACAGTCACCTGTCAGGTCCTCGACGCGAGCGGCGACGTTGCCACCGGGACGTTCCAGGTAAACGTGGTGCCCCCACCCACCACCTCCGTGCTGCTTCCCTCCAACGGCGCCACCGTCACCGGTGGCACCTGGCTCGACGCCGCGGCCTCGAGTCGGGTCGGCATTGCCTCGGTCAGCTACGAGGTGAGCGGGGGCTCGATCTCGGACCAGGTGATCAGCTCGGGCTACCCGACGCTCTATGGGTACATCGGGGGCTGGGACGCCACTGATGTGCCCAACGGCACCTACACGCTGCAGAGCGTGGCCACCGACGTCGACGGCGTGAGCACGACCAGCGCCCCGATCACCGTCACCGTGAACAACCCGCCGCCTTCCACCACGGTGCTCATCCCCTCGAACGGGGCGACTCTGTCGGGAACGTCCGGGCTCTTGGACGCCTCGGCGCCGGGCGCGAGCAGCGTCGCCTTCGAGATCAGCGGCGGGATGCTCAGCAACCAGGTGATCGCCAGCGGCACCCTCGCCCTCTGGGGGTGGTACGCCCAGTGGAACACGACCACCGTGCCTGACGGCACCTACACCCTCCAGAGCGTGGCCACCGAGCCGGGAGGGTCCACCGTCACCAGCGCGCCAGTCACCATCACGGTTCGGAACGCTGTCGCGTACGTGACCTCGGGTTCTGGGAGTTCGGCGCTCGTCACCCCCATCGACACCGCCACGAATCAGGCTGGCACCCCGATCACCGCATCCGACGAAGGACCGTCTGGCGGCTTCATTCCTGGTCCGATCGCCATCACCCCGAACGGGGAGACCGCGTACGTGGCGAACACAGAAACTGGTACCGGTGTCACCCCGGTCGATCTCGCCACTGGTACGGCGGGACCCTTCATACCGGTTGGTGGAGGGCCTACCACGAGCTGTGTATCTGGGCTCATCGAGAATGGTCTCGCGATGTCGCCCGACGGCAGCACGGCCTGGGTCACGAGCTTCAACGGGTGCGTGGTTGACAACGGCGTGGTCACAGCGGTCGACACCGCGACCAACACGATCAAGGAGTCCATCCCGATGACCGACCCCGAGGGAGATAACTCCGGCGTGAATCCGACCGCGCTTGCCATAGCGCCGAACGGCAACACGGTGTACGTCTTGAGCATAGACAGCGGTCCTAATGTTCAGGCGGTCACCGGCATCGTCACCCCGATCGATGCCGCCACCGGAACGGCGGGGACGCCGATCGACGTCTGTAAGACGGCATCGCACATCGCCATCAGCCCCGACGGAACGACGGCCTACATAACCTGTGGGACCAGTGTTGAAGTCCTCGACCTCGCGACGAACACGGTGACTGCCACCATTGCCGTCACTGCAGGATCTGAAGCACTCACGCCCAATAGTCAGACCCTCTACGTGACCGATGCTGCATCCGACCAAGTCATCCCGATCAGTACCTCGACGGACACGGTGGGTACTGCCATCGCCGTGAGCTCATCACCTGTTGGGATCGCCGTAACCCCCGACGGCAGCAGGGTCTACGTGGTTGGCTCGAATGCCACAGTGACACCGATCGATACCGCGACCGCTGCGGCGGGGACGCCGATCTCGGTGTCAGGCACGGTCGATACAACGACGAACGACATCGCCATCCACTGAGATCTGATCAAATCGAAAGCACGGAATCCTTCTGGGCGTCGCTGAGCGCTTGCCCCGCCTCGGCCGTTCCCCGCCCGCTACGGCGATGGCCTTGCGGGCCTTCACCGCGGCGGCACCCGCCTGGTCTACGACGTCCGGCGCCGAGGCATCGTCGATAGCCCCAAGTGCTGATCGAATTGCTGCTCGTGCGATGGGATCGCGTGACTTCATAGCCTCGGCGAGGGCACCTCGCACCCTCGCCTCCAACGGCATCACCCAGAAAGTATGTCGGCTGCCCCCTATAGCCGGGGCAGGGTTACGGCTCGACCACCGGAAACCGACCACCTCAATCGCCAGCGTTTGGCCCCTTTGACTTCCTGCTGTCCCCGGCGTAGACCGCAACGAGGGCAATAAGACAAGAGGGAGGAGAATGTCATGGCCAATATCGTCCTTGTCCATGGCGGTTTCGTCGATGGATCGGGCTGGAGACCTCTCTATCAGATCCTCCGGCGGTCCGGCCACGAGGTCAGCGTCGTTCAGAATCCGACGATCTCGCACGCCGACGACGTGGCGGTTACAAAGCGAGCGCTTGACCAGCAGACAGGAAAGACGGTACTCGTCGGCCATTCCTACGGCGGCGCAGTTATCACCGAGGCCGGTAACCATTCAAATGTGGCGGCGCTGGTGTATGTCGCAGCTTTCGCACCTGACCGCGGGGAATCGGTCAACACCTTGCTTGATGGTTTCCCAAAGGAGGGGCCGCAACCGCCGATCCTCCCGCCAGTAGACGGATTTCTTTTTCTGGACAAGGCGAAGTTCCACGATTCCTTTGCCGCCGACGTTGGGGCGGATTTAGCGGCCTTCATGGCTGACTCGCAGGTGCCGTGGGGTGTGGAGGCTCTGTCGGGGACGATCAGCGAGCCGGCGTGGCGCACCAAGCCGTCTTGGTGGCTGCTGACGACCGAGGATCGGATGATCCCGCCGGATGCACAGCGGTCTATGGCCAAGCGAGCGAACGCGACGATGGTCGAAGCTGCCGGCAGTCACTCCATCTTCCTCTCGCAACCCGATGCGGTGGCGGCTCTCCTCGAGGCGGCCATCAAAACCATCAAATGAGACATAAAGGTCGTTGACGAGAGGGACTCCATAGGGCGAGCCGCCGCGTTTAGTCCGACATCCTTTGAACCGAACTGCGGTCCGCACGTCGGCAAGTGCCCTCGCCAGCCGAAGAGCCTCACCCTCAGTGACGGAATCGAGCGGTCTAACGGGTGCCGCAGATGTGCCCGATCACCGGGTCTTCGCGACACTCCTCGAACCGGTGGCGACGGAAAGCAAAGCGAGAGAGTGACCTAAAGCGGCTCGTCGACCAGGCGACCGCGAGGTCCCCCTCGTTCACGAGAGTCGGCTAGCGCAGCGAGCGGAAGGCGGCGCGCAACTCTTCCGAGAAGAGCTCCGGTTCCTCCCAAGCGGCGAAGTGACCGCCCTTATCCACCTCGTTGAAGTAGATGACGACGTTGGGGTACGCCTTCTCGACCCAGCTGCGCGGGGTCCGCCAGATCTCCCCGGGGAACGTCGTGAAGCCGACTGGAATCGAGACCGGCGTAGGAGCCTGACCGGCCGCTCGAGCAGTCTCTTGTCCTTCTTCCCAGTACGAGCGCGCAGCAGACGCCCCGGTGCTCGTTAGCCAATACAGCGTGATGTTGTCCACGATGTGTTCATTTGTGAGATTGCCCGAGGGTATTCCGTCGACAAAACTGCGGGCAATCTTCTGGTAGCTGTCCGTATCGTGATCGATTATCCACGCCGCTAGGGCGATGGGAGAATCGAGAAGGGCGTAGCCAATGGTTTCTGGGCGTGTCGCTTGCTCTATGAAGTATCCGACGCCGGTCGCATGGAATGCGTCGAGTGCTTCGAGGGCGGCACGTTCTTCAGTCGTGGGCGGGGACTCGCTCAGAGCCTCGGCGTCGCCTAGCGCTGGTGTGAGAAGGTTGGTGTGGATGCCGATCAGCCCGCCAAGTCCCAGGCGGCCCATCGCGTCGGTGACCTGGGAGCCGACGTCGCCCCCCTGCGCGATGTACCGGGTGTAACCCAGGCGCTGCATCAGCTCCTCCCAGGCTCGTCCGATACGGATCGGGCCCCAGCCGAGTTCGGTCGGCTCGTCCGAGAACCCGTAACCGGGAATCGACGGCAGCACGAGGTGGAAGGCGTCCTCAGCGCGGCCGCCGTAAGCGGTCGGGTCGGTGAGCGGACCGATGGTCTCGAGCAGCTCCACGACCGAGCCGGGCCAGCCGTGTGTCATGATCAACGGCAACGCGTTCTCGTGTGCCGACTCGACGTGGATGAAGTGGATATCCATCCCGTCGATCTTGGTCTTGAACTGTGGCAGCGCGTTCAGTCGAGTCTCGCACCGGCGCCAGTCGTACTCGGTCGTCCAGTAGCGCGCGAGGTTCTGTATTGCCGCCAGTTGCACACCCTGCGATCGATCGGTCACGAGTTCCTGGGTCGGCCAGCGCGTCGCTTCGATGCGGCGGCGCAACTCGTCGATCTCGCCCTGAGGCACTTCGATTCGAAAAGGCCGGATCGCGCTCTCCGTGCTCGCAGTCGTGGTGTCACTCATGATCATGTCCTCACCGATGCGTCGTTCATTGGTGGTCTTGTCAATACGTCGAAGCGAACCTCCCTCGATGAGCATAGAGCCGAAGACTCGATGAAACGAGGGGCGGCGCTCCGCTCACGCGCGCCGTTGGCGAAACGCTCATGACTCCCGACAAAAAACTTGCACGGGTCAGACTTTTGGGCACCTCGATGTCGATGACGATGAACGGATGGATGCCCCCTAATACCGACTCATCCCACACCCCGACCCACCACCGGGACCCCCCTCCACCCTCCATCTCCGGTGTGCGCTTCTGACTACTCCGGAGGGGTCTGTCCTCCTTGCCCGGAGCTTTGTGGTGGGGATAGGTGATAGAGCCACCCGAAACGTCCGCCGACCCCGTGAGCCCTTCCAGGTGACCTGGGGACAGGCCCACACGACTCATCAGCGGACGCCCTTCGGTGAGCGCCACCGGCCGGTCCAGAGTGGCGTGTCATGCGGCTACTGTCGCCGCCACATGGCGCAGCTCGGAAATCAGGGTGATGCTTCCAGCTACCTGCGGCGGCTATCGGAGCTCATTGCAGAGGCCCGTGAAGTTGTCTGGAACATCGATGGGCGGCTGGCTGGAGACGAGCCGAACCCTGGATCGGTTGCATTCAACGAAGCCAACAATAACGATGAGTTGTGTCCAGACGGAAGGCCCTGGCCACCTACAGCGGTCAATGCGGCCTACAACCTTGCCGGAATCCTCATCAATGTGAGCGGCCAGTACGTCCTCGCCCTTAGTCAGCTCTTTCAAGACCCAATCGCGCTCTACGCCTTCCAGGTTGTAACTCGCTCTGCTGTGGAGGCGGCGGCAAGAGCGTCGTGGCTCCTCGAACCCTGGATCAACCCACGCCAACGCGTCGGTCGCGCATCGGTGGAACGTTGGCGGGCAATTGCCGAGCGTGGGAAAGTCGAGGCCGCAGCAGGCCGAGACCCGAGCATTCAGTCTGAGCGGGAGCTTGAATTCAGGGCTCAGATCGCCGGACTTGGGCTAGAGGAGGACTACGACAGGAAGAAGCAGCTCAAAGGCTTCGAAGGCATCGTGCACCCCGGCCATACAGACGTCGTCACGAGTCTGCTTGGTCACCTTGGTCTCTCAACGGGTGAGGTGTGGTATCGGGAGAGCTCAGGGATCGCGCACTCAGCGCCCTATAGCGTTCTTGATTACTACGAGATCATCCAGCCCGCTCGTCCAGGGGCCGAGTACGCAGACATAAAGCCCAAGCTCACGGTTCAATCTCTCGCCAATAGTGCGCTGCTAGGTGCAGGCTCATTCCTCTGGGCAGCTCGACGCCACGCTGAGGCTGTGGGATGGAACTGGCAACCGGTCGAGTACATGTGGCTTGCGATCCAGCACGAGGTATTCGGTTCATTGCCGGGCGGCTCAGGTCCGACTTAGGCCGGCCGAGGTGACCGCCGTCGAGATCGGTGGGTGGAGGTACAGTCGGGTCGCGCGCTAGCACCGGGGTGTGACAGCACGGTCAACGTTCGGTTTTGAGCGGGGCGAGCTGTCCTCCATCTCGGTCGGCTCGACCTCATGATCGTCCACCCACTCGCTCGCCGGTAGCCGCGAGACCCACCTGTCCGGTAACCGCGCGGTCCGCAGGGCCATCAGGATCAGCAGCACGGCAACAATCAGCCAGACAGCTCGACATCGGTCCACAGCCAGTGACCTAGTGCGCGCAGATCATGGCCGAGTTCGTGAACCAACCGTTCCAACGACACCATAGCCCCTCCGCCTTAGAGCAGTTATCCGATTGTGCACTCGAGGCCTAGGCGAGTCTCGCCCTACGGCGACGCCTCGTCGCCATTTGGCGACACGGATCCCGATGGCAAGCGATGTGGCCAGCCCGTAACCTCCATAGTTTGCCGCTCAACATTGGGGGGGTAGGCCAACGAGGGGGACGACGTGGTATCTGCACGTAAAGCAAAGAAGCAGTTCATGTACGACTATGGCAAAGCCGTCGCGCTCGGAAATAGGCGAGTCGCCGAGTTCATGCGAATCTACGGTCTGCCGCCGGTCACCACCGACGAGGCAGGTGGGCTGAACCATCTGCTGGTACCGGATGGGGAGGCTGCAAAGACCGACCATGATACGCACCACGATCACGTCGACAGCTCGCCGAAGATTGACTAGGAGTCCCAAGTGGGAGCGGAGGATCTCTCTCGGACTGCTGACTCCCACGGAGCTTGTGCTCGCACACAATCACCAGTCTGCTGACAGGGATGGTCCACGTTTCTTTTCGCCAAGGCCCGACGGTGTTGGCGAACGGTGTATGACCGCAACGTCCAAGCGACTCACTGCGCGGAGTCGCCGACATGGACGGGACAGTGGTGCTCGCCGTCGGGTGACCGCTGGTGGCAAGTATGGGCGTGTGCGTACCACCTCGACGGGTTGACGGCTGCGCGAGTTCGGGCGTCGGCAGTCGAACTAGCCGAACAGGGCTATTCATCAAGTGCCTGACCTGGTGGCCAATTAGGGTTGCGTACACCGCTGGGCGGGGGACATCATGTGGCAGTCAGGCGATGGCTCACGCGGTCATTGGCGTGACCGGGGAGGGACAACGATGGGTGTCTTTCGTAGTAGGCCGCTCCGCCTCCTGTTCGTCCCCGTGCTCGGCGTCCTCGGCCTCGTTTCGAGCCTCGGCACCTCGTTGGTCCTCGCCCAACCAGCGGGGGCCGCCCCGGCGGCGTGGAGGGCCTATGTGGCCAACTTCGGCTCGAGCACCGTCTCGGTCATCGACACCGCCACCAACACGGTCGTCGGCTCGCCTATTCCGGTCGGGATCTCGTCCGAAGGCGTTGCGATCACCCCCGACGGCTCAACCGCTTACGTGACCAACTTCGGCTCGGGCACAGTTGCGGTCATTGACACCGCCACCAACGCAGTCACTGGGTCCATTCCGGTTGGGAACCAACCCTTTGGCATCGCCATCACCCCCGACGGCACCAGGGCCTACGTCACGAACCGCGCTTCTGGGACCGTCTCGGTCATCGACACCGCCACCAACACGGTCACTACGTCCATTCCGGGCGGCTCGCTACCCGTCTACGTCGCCATCGCCCCCGACGGCGCCTTCGCCTACGTGGTCAACGCCCTTTCGGGCATCGTGTCGGTCATCGACACCGCCACCAACGCGGTCACTGCGTCCATTCCGGTCGGGGGCATACCCTTCGGCATCGCCATCACGCCCGACGGCGCCAGGGCCTACGTGGCCAACACCTCGTCGGGCACCGTCTCTGTAATCGACACCGCCACCAACACGGTCATTGGGTCCATTCCGGTCGGCACCTCGCCCGAAGGCGTCGCGATCACCCCCGACGGCGTCAGGGCCTATGTGGCCAACTTCGGCGCGGGCACCGTCTCTGTGATCGACACCGCCACCAACACGGTCGTCGGCTCGCCCATTCCGATCGGGAACCAACCCTTCTACGTCTCCACTACTCCCGATGGCGCCAGCGTCTACGTGACCAACAGTTCGGGCAAGGTCTCGGTCATCGACACCGCCACCAACACGGTTGTCGGCTCGCCCATTCCGATCGGGAGCGCTCTCACCGGTGTCGCTATCACCCCGGACCAGGCGCCGGTGGCCCACCTGAGCGTCAGCCCGGCCCCGGCGGGGGGAGCCACCACTTTTGACGCCTCCGCTTCGACGGTGGCCTTCGGCACCATCGCCTCTTATGCCTGGAACTTCGGCGACGGCGCGACCGCTATGACCACCACCCCGACCACCACCCACATCTACTCCTCGCCGGGCACGTTCACGGCAACGGTGACCGAGACCAGCTCTGGGGGAACGTCGACGACCAAGGTGTTCACCGGTCAGACCATGAGCCGAAACGGCGGTCCAAGCGCCAGGGCGACGGCCGCGGTCACCGTGGCGCCCCCGTCCCTCTCGGGCGGGGCCGCCATGACCGCGTTGCCCAACGGGACCGGCTATTGGATCGTCCACCCCGACGGCGGGGTCTTCAGCTTCGGCGCGGCCCCGTTCTTGGGCTCCTTACCCGGGCTCGGCATCCGCGTGCACAACATCGTCGGCATCACGGTCACCCCCGATGGGAAGGGCTATTGGCTGGTCGGCTCCGACGGCGGGGTCTTTACCTTCGGTGATGCCCCCTTCTTTGGCTCCATGG
>JBPYFR010000258.1:0-11051 GCA_051985685.1 Acidimicrobiales bacterium | reverse complement strand
CGCCGCCCAACGAGTGACCCACGACGGTCACCCGCTCGATCTCCAAGACGCTCAACAGATCCCGCATGCCGTTGGCGAAGCCTGCAATCGTGTAGTCGGCCCGCGGCTTCTCCGAGCGGCCGTGCCCGAGCAGGTCGGGGGCGATCACTTGGTGATGCGCGCTCAGCTCGCGGAGGACGGGGCGCCAGGTGTCGGAGCTGTCACCGATGCCGTGCACCAGGAGCAGGGCAGGGCCCGATCCGGCCTTCACGTAGGCACGGCGGTACCCGTGAATGGTGACGTAGCGCACGGCGAAGGGGCGCTCTCCCGATGGGTCAGCCGGGCCTGGTGTGTTCTCCATGCGGACTCCCTCGGGCGGCTCGATCGGTCGATCGGCCGTCAGATCCCCGACGGCGCCCCGGTAGGGCGCCAGGTAGGGCGCCACGGTAGAAGGTGGAGGTAACCACCCCATGTCCGTGGTGTGAACCCTCGGTGAATGCAAGTCGACGCGAGCGAGCGCCGGCTACGACAGTGGCCCGGTGCGCAGCAGGCGCACCATCTCGATGGCCGTGAGTGCCGCCTCACGTCCTTTGTTGCTGTGGTCGGGCTCCGATCGCACGAGCGCCTGTTCTAACGAGTCGGTCGTGAGTACCCCGAACACCACGGGCACCCCGGTCGCCAGCTGCACCTGCTGGAGCCCGGACGCGCACTCCCCCGCCACGAATTCGTAGTGCCCGGTGTCGCCGCGTATGACCGCCCCGAGGCAGACCACGGCATCCACCTTGGCGGCACGCGCGAAGGCACGGGCGATGAGCGGGAGCTCGAAGGCACCTGGGGCCCACGCAACGGTGAGGTCGCGTTTGTCGGTCCCGGCTTCGGTCAGGGCCTCGAGCGCGCCGCTGAGCAGACGCACCGTGATGCCGCCGTTGAAGAGGGCGCACGCGATCCCGAACCGCAGCCCGGTGCCGTTCTGTTCGCCGCGGAGTTGCGTGCCGGCCCGCTCCGCCACGTCGTCGAAGACGCCGTCCGGAAGGGCGGCCAGGTCCGAGCCGGCCATTAGGCGGCCCGCGCCGTCACAGGACGTCGTCGAGCCCGGGCAGGAGGTGTCCCATGCGCTGGCGCTTGGTGCGCAGGTAGGCAATGTTCTCCGGGTTGGGTGACGAGTGCAACGGGACCCGCTCGGTGATATCGAGTCCGAATCCCTCGAGGCCGCCGTACTTCACCGGGTTGTTGGTCATGAGACGCATGGTGGTGACGCCCAAGTCGACGAGCATCTGCGCGCCGATGCCGTACTCGCGGCTGTCGATGGGGAGCCCCTGCTGGAGGTTGGCGTCAACCGTGTCGTGCCCCTCCTCCTGGAGCTGATAGGCGCGGATCTTGTGCCCGAGACCGATGCCCCGCCCCTCGTGGCCACGCAGGTAGATCAGGACGCCGCGCCCCTCCTGCTCAATCAGGTTGAGCGCGGCGTGGAGCTGCGGTCCGCAGTCGCAACGCAGCGAGCCGAACACGTCACCGGTCAGGCACTCCGAGTGCACGCGCACCAGCACGTCCTCGGTCCCAGCCACGTCGCCCATCACCAACGCGAGGTGCTGCTCGTTGTCGAGGACCGACTCGTAGACGAACGCGCGGAACTCGCGGCTCTGTGCCGGGATGCGAGCCTCCGAGACGAGCCGGACGAGTTTCTCGTTCTGGCGGCGGTAGCGGATGAGGTCCGCAATGGAGATCAGGGGCAGGTCGTGCTTCTTGGCGAAGCGCTCCAGATCCGGCAGACGGGCCATCTCGGACTTGTCCTCGGTGACGACCTCGCACAGGACCCCGGCCGGCGAGAGCCCGGCAGCGCGGCTGAGGTCGACAGTCGCCTCGGTGTGCCCGGCCCGCTTGAGGACGCCGCCGGCGCGGTAGCGGAGCGGGAAGATGTGCCCCGGCCGGTTCAGGTCGTTGGGGCGCGTGTTCGGATTGATGAGCGCCGCGATGGTGGAGGCCCTGTCGGTCGCGGAGATCCCGGTCGTCGTGCCATGGCGGTAGTCCACGCTGACGGTGAACGCTGTTCGCTGGGCCTCGGTGTTGGCCGACACCATCAGCGGAAGGTCGAGCGCGTCGGCCCGCTCTGGCAGCAGCGGAACGCAGATGACCCCCGATGTGTGGGCGAGGAAGAAGGCGATGTTCTCGGGCGTGGCCGCCTCGGCCGCCATGATCAGGTCGCCTTCGTTTTCCCGGTCCTCATCGTCGACCACGACCGCCATGCCGAGGCGTGCGATGGCATCGATGGCCTCCCGCACCGTCGAGAACCCCATCAGGCCGCCACCTCCACCCGGAGGTCCTCGCCCAACCGCTCGACCGAGACGAACCTACCCGTCCACACATCGTCAATTGTGCCAGCCCCCGGGCCCGCGAAGAGCGGGCGTCCATCGTCACCGCCGAAGAGTTTGGGCGCCAGGTACACCACGTAGCGATCGACGAGACCGGCCGCGTGGAAGTCGTGCGCGACTGAGGCACCTCCTTCCACCAGCAGCTGCAACACGCCGCGCCGGCCGAGTTCGTCCAGCACGGCGGGCAGGTCGCCCGACAGCTCGAGGGCGGGCTGCACCCTCGCCCCGGCCGGAGCTGCGCCCAGGACGACCCGGAGCGGTTGGACGTGCTCCATCCCGTCGTCCAGCCGCACGGTCAGCTCCGGATCGTCGGCGCGGACGGTGCCGGCCCCCACCAAGATGGCGTCGGAGTCCGCCCGCAGGCGGTGGACGTCGTGGCGCGAGGCCTCCCCGGTGATCCAGCGGCTGGTGCCGTCGGGAGCGGCGGTCCGGGCATCGAGGCTGGCGGCCAGCTTGAGGACGACCCACGGATGCCCGGTCTGTCGGTGCTTGAGATACGGCGCCAACTGGGCCGTGACGTCTTCGGCCGCGGTGCCCACGGAGACCTCGAGGCCCGCTTCGCGCAGTGCCGTCACGCCGCGCCCGGCCACCCGCTCGTCGGGGTCCTCGATGCCGATCACGACGCGTGCCACCCCCGCCTCCACGATGGCGTCGGTGCACGGCGGTGTCCGTCCGTGGTGGACACAGGGTTCCAGCGTGACGAACAGCGTGGCGTCCTGGGCCCGGCTGCCGGCGCGCTGCAGTGCGGTGACCTCGGCGTGGGGGCCTCCGGGTGGCGCCGTGGCCCCCTCGAACACGTCGTCGCTGCTCGCGGAATCAGGCGGTACGACCACACAGCCCACCCATGGGTTCGGGGCGGTGGTGGTGCGGACCTCCGCCGCCAGCGCCATCGCCCGATGCATGCGCTCCACATCATCCACGGGTCACTCACGTCCTCATCCGGTCCGGGTCCGGGTCCTGGTCCGGGTGGCTCCCGTCGGGTCGGGTCCGGTCTGGTTTTGTGCTCTTGTTGCTCAATTATAGAACACGTTTCAGTTTTTGTCGAGATTCCCTGGTCCCCGGGGGTGGCTCAGCGTAGGGCGGGGTCGAGCTCGGCGATCAAACCTGTGACGTCGGGGATGATCGCCGTGTGGGGCGCCCTTGAGAGGGTGGCAGCGTCGTGGGCTCCGCTCAGTACTCCGATGACGGCACCGGCTCCGGCCCGGGTCCCGGCTTCGAGGTCGCTGACCGTGTCCCCCACCACTGCGACCGCGGCGGGATCGCTCACATTCAGGCCGTCCATCGCCGCGAAGATCATGTCCGGTGCGGGGCGGCCGCGCGCGACGTCACTAGGCGACAGAGCGAGGTCGATGACACCGGCCCCCCAGTCCAGAGAGGCGATCACGGCCTCGCGGGTCGATGGTGCAAAGCCGGTGGTGAGACAGACACGTACCCCTGCGTCCCGGAGGCGCTCCAGCACGGCCGCAGCACCTCGAACCGCGCGGATCCCACCGCGCGCCACGATGGCCTCGTAGGTGGCTGCGAACTCCGCGGTTGCGCGGGCGGCGTCGGCACCTCCGAGGAGCGAGCCGAACACGTCGGCTTTCGACCATCCCATCGTCTCGTGGACAAAGGTCCGAGCCTCCGTGAAGCGTGCACTACCGGGGTGGATCCCGACGGTGGCGAGGGCTGCTGTGAAGGCATCGTCCACCGCACCGTCGTCGCAGACGGTCGTGCCGGCCATATCGAGGCAGACCAGGGCGTAACGACCGATCACGGGTCGGTCAGGATCACGGACGAGTCGTGGACGGATCACGGATTGCTCGCGACCTTGCGCAGCGTCAGCTGGCACGCCGCGAAGGCCAGTTCCGACCGGCCGGGGTCATGGCGATTCCCCGGTGGGGCGGCTTGCCCTCCCGGCATTCGTACTGGCGGCTCGCACCGAGGCCCGGATGGCTTCGGCTGCCTCCCAGGGGTGTTCGTGCCCGAAGATCGCGCTGCCGGCCACGAACACGTTCGCCCCGGCCGAGGCCGCCAGCGGGGCGGTCGCGGCATCGATCCCGCCGTCCACCTCGATGTCAAGCGCCAGGGAGCCCGCGTCAACGGCGGCGCGTACCTGGGCGACCTTGTCCATGACGTCGGCGATGAAGGCCTGCCCGCCGAACCCCGGAAACACCGTCATGCACAACACGAGATCCACGTCGGTCAGGTATGGCTGCACCGCCTCGAATGGCGTGTCCGGGTTCAGGGCGAGGCCGGCGCGCAGACCGAGCTCGCGCATCTGCGTCACGAGTTCGTCGGTACCTCCGATCTCGACGTGCACGGTGCAACCGTCCGCGCCGGCGTCCGCGAAATCCTTCAGGTAGCGCGCGGGCTCGGTCATCATCAAGTGGCAGTCGAAGAACAGCGGGGAGTGCCTCCGCAACGAAGCCACGACCGGCGGACCGATCGTCACGTTCGGGACGAAGTGCCCGTCCATGACGTCGACGTGCAGCCAGTCGGCAGCGGCTGCCACCTCGCCCACCTGTTCGGCCAGCATGCCGAAGTCTGCGGAGAGAAGCGACGGCGCGATGCGCACCTCTCCGAACTCCCCCGGGTCGCGCCTCTCGCTCAGGTCCCGCGCCGTCACGACCGTGTCCCCAAGGGTCCCGTCGGATGGCTCAGGGGAAGCGGGCCCAGCAGAGGATGCGCCTGAAGCCGTAGAAGTACGGTTCGCGCTCTCCGAGCTCCTCGATCAGGCGCTCACGGTAGCGGTCGATGAACGCGTCGAACAGCTCGGGAGTCAGACGCTTTCGATACGGCGTGAGGAGCGTGCCCATCACCCACTCCACCACCTCACTGGTGGATTCGAGCTCGTGTCCGTAGACCTCCATGCGGACGATCTGGTCCTTGGCGCCCAGCTCGTAGAGCAAGTCGGCGTAGACCTCGGGCGAGAGGACGAAACGACCTCGGTCTTCAGGCGCATTGCCGTCGAGCGCATCGATGAAGGGCGGCTCAATCGCCACTTGATGGGCCAACAGGTGCGAGGGATGCCGGTAGTTCGCGGGCACCTGGAATGCCAACTGACCGTCCGGACCGAGCGCCGTGCGCATGCGCGCCAAGAGATTGAGGTGATCATCGACCCACTGCAGCGACGCATTGGCGAAGACGAGATCGACGTCTTCGCCGAGCCACGTCGCGATGTCGCCTTGCTCGAACGACAGTCCGCTTACGCTCACGTATGCGGCTTGCGCCCGTTCCAGCATCGTGGTCGACGAGTCGATGCCGATGGTGGTTCCCGCCTCCATTTCCTCGTGCAGCAGCTTGGTGAGGTCGCCCGTGCCACAGCCGAGGTCCACGATCCGCCCTCCCGGCACCGGATGACACAACATCAAGAGGTCGTCAAAAGGTTGCTGACGCTCAGAACGGAACCGCTCGTACTGATCGGGGTTCCATCCGTCGATGGGGGTCACAGTCACCGGCATATGTCTAGTCGGTCCCGAGACGCTCGCCATCCGCCGGACGCACACCGCGCAGCCACTCGTCGGCTGACATGGGCGAACGGCTCTCGGGTTGCACCCGGCGCAACACGAGCACGCCATCTCCTGTCATCACCGCCGGGCCTGCCAGCGACCCCGGTGTGCGCCCCTCCGCGCGAAGCCGCTCGAACTCCTCTGTGTCGGCGACGGACACCTCGAGCACAGTGAGCCGCTTGTCGCGGTACATCGTCCACGCTCGACCCAGGCGCACCACCCGGTGCAGCCGACGCGCCGGCTCGGACCAGTCGAGTAAAAGGTCCTCCTGAGTGATCTTCTCTGCGATCGTGGGCGCGCCGCGCTGAGGCTTCGGCGTTGGGAGGTGATCGACTCCTTCGGCCAGCGCCCCGACCAGCATGTCGCACGCGGCGTCGACGAGTTGTGCCCGGAGGTCTTCCAGCGTGAGCTCGTCGTCGAGCGGCATCGCACGGCACGCGTAGACCGGTCCCGTATCGAGGCCCTCTTCGATCTTCATCAAACAGACGCCGGTCTCATGATCGCCCGCGAGGATGGCCCGCTCCAGCGGTGCGGCGCCTCGCCACCGGGGCAGGAGCGAGAAGTGGAGATTCACCATTGGCACCTGTGCCAAAAGGTGAGCCGGGATGATGCGCCCGTAGGCCACGACGACAGCCAGCTCGACGTGGGCTCCTACGACCTCCTCCATGTCGTGGGTGACCGGGATGCCCAACTCACGAGCGGCCGCCTTCACGGGGCTCGGCCCCGTGGTGCCGCCGCGTCCGCGCCGACGATCCGGCCTGGTCACACACAATGCAATCTCGTGGCCCGCCTGGACGAGCGCTCGCAGAGGGGGCACGGCCAGATTCGGGGTGCCGAGGTACGCCAAGCGGGCCATCCGCTCACCGTAGGACAGCGAGGATCATGCGCTGCAGTCCGGTCGGGCGCTCCGTTCGGCTGCTGACCGGCTGCGGGGGACGTGCGTGTGGTGTGCTCAGACCGAGATCGGTCATCGCGGGAAGGGTCAGCGCGAGAACAGGTTGGCGAGGCCGTCCGGATCCGCCGGATGGAGGTCGAGCGCGCGGCTCCGCAGGATCTTGAGGGCCTCCTTGCGCTGGTCCTCGTTCAGATGCTCCACCAGCAGGATGCCGTCGAGGTGGTCCAGTTCGTGCTGGAAGACGCGGCCCTCGAGCTCGGTCGCCTCAATGGACACCTCGTTGCCGTCCAGATCGAGACCGACGAGGTGCACCGCGTTGGGGCGAACGATCTCCCAACTGAGGCCGGGTACTGACAGGCACCCTTCGTCGTAAACCCACTCCCCGTCGCTCTCGACGATTCGTGGATTGATGATCGTCCGAGCGCCCTCACCGACGTCGTAGACGAAGACGCGGCGCTGGACCCCAACCTGGTTCGCGGCCAGCCCCGTGCCCGGTGCCGCGTACATGGTCTCGATCATGGAGTCGACCAGGCCGGCCAGTGCGCCGTCGATCTCCTCGACCTCGCGCGTGCGCTCCTTGAGCACAGGGTCGCCGTACTGGCGGATCGTGAGGCCGGGCATCGCTCCAGCCTACCGGTCACCTGGCGAGGCCAGCCGGCAGTGCGCCGGCCCCGTGCGGCCGGCTGCCGTCCGAACGCTTGGACGCGCTACAAGGAAACGGGATCGACCTCGACCCGGAGGCCCCGGCCCGGAGGACGCTCCACGCGCGCCAAGAGGTCGCAGAGCGTGGTGTGGTCCGGGGCTTGGACAACCCAGGTCCCTTCGGCGGCGGCTGACACCACGGCCTTACTGCCGTCCTCCTCGGCCGCCCGAGCCAAGGCAGGGCCGTACTCGGGCGCGAGCCGGCCCGAGACGACGGCCAGAGCCGAGAACGGAGGCAAGCCAGACAGACGGCGCATGGCAGTCTCCGCTTCGAGCACGGGCGCAGTTTCCCCTCGGGCGGCCGCCTCGAGCGCCGGATGATCCGGAACCCGCGTCTGAACCTGGACTCGCGCCGTGGCTCGGCTGGTGCCGCGTGGGCCGACCAGGCGAGCGGCGCGGACGAGAAGCGTCAGCGTCTCCTCGGTTGCCGAGAGCCGGGGAGCCAGAAGATGCAGGTCGATGTCAAGGAAGACGACAGCAGAGGCGCGACGAACGCGGTGGAGCACGGCCTCGGTCCCGACCAGCACGGGGGGCGAACCGGCCGTGGGCGGTGATGCCGGAGTCGCAACGTCGGCCGCTGAGCCCGAGACCTCCTCGACCTCGACCCCGAGCAGCGCTGCGAGCTCCTCGCGCAGGCGACTGACGCCGATCCGGAGCGTCTTCATCTTCAGCTTGCCGCACGAAGCACACACCAGAGGTCTCGTCTCCGCGCAGCGCGGACAGCGCAGCTGCGCCTTGTCCGGTGTCGCCGACACCGCGGCGCCGCAGCGCGCGCAGCGGGCGATCTCCCCGCAGTGGCTGCAGGCCAAGAGCCGTGCCCCGCCCCTTCGGTTGTAGACACACACCAGGGGGCCGGGTGCGTCGATCGCGACCCCATCGCGCAGTACCGACCGGGCCAGCCGCACGAACTCCTCCGAGAAGAGGCCCGTGCGTGGGTCGGCGTTCCGGCGGTCGACCCGCTCGAGCGCCGGCCAGCCGGCACGCTCCGTGGATGCCGGGGGCGCCACCTTAGGGAGGCTCTCGAGCGCGACCGGGGGTACCGGCGACGTGAGCACGCAGGGGGCGCCTTGACGTCGCGCCCGCTCGATCGCCACGTCGACCGCGCTGTAGGTCGGCGCACTCTCTTCGCGGTAGGCGTCGTCGTGCACGTCGAGTACGACCGCCGCCGACAGTGACGGCACCGGCGCCCACGCGCCCGCTCGGCTCCCCACGACGATTGGCCAGCGGGCGCGGGCCTGGGCCCAATCCGTCGTGGCCGCGAGCCCGCGGCGGTTGAGCCGCGTCGTGAGGCGCTCCGCCCACCCGACTGAGGGCACCAGCACAAGAAGGCTCCCGCCTCGAGACCGGGTGTTTGCGTCCGTGGCGACCGCCAGCACGAGGTCGATGAGGTCCGTTGCTGGCGGCAACCGCACGACGGTGGCGCCCGCGCGACGAGGTGCCTCGAGCCAAATCCGTCCCGATGGGCCCGGCTCCGGCGGGTCGGTGGCGTGCAACCGTGGCGCCGAGGGCAGTGCTCGGACGATTACGTCCGGCGACGCGGTTTTCAAGAAGAACGCCGCCGGCCCCGCCCAGCGCCACGCCGCCCACTCGGCCAGTTCGACCAGCGCCGGTGGCGGACCCCACCCCAGCCACGACTTCAGGGGCAATACCTCGATGCCCGGTTGCGCCGTGACCTCGTCCTGCACGACCCACCCCCGGACGGACCGCCCGTGCAGCGGAACCCGCACCCGCGTTCCGACGACGACGTCGTCTCTCCAGCCGGGAGGGACGGTGTAGTCGAACTCCTTGGTGAGCGCGCCCACTTCAGTCCGGACGCGCACGATGCGCGCTGAGCCGGCGGACGTCATGACGGCGCCATCGTCGCGCCGTGCTGCTTCACGCAGGGGATGTCAGCGAACTCGCTGTCTGCGCCGCTCCTCCACGGGAACGGCCGGTCTCTCAGAGACCGAGCGCGGCCCGCAGGTCGTCCACCCTCGGCGTGGCCTCCCAGGTGAATTCCTTCTCGGAACGGCCGAAGTGGCCGTACGCGGCCGTCTTCTTGTAGATGGGTCGGCGCAGCTCCAGATCCCGTGCGATGGCCGCAGGGCGGAGGTCGAACAGCTCCCGCACGGAGTCCGAGATCTTCTGCGGGTCGGCCTGCTCGGTCCCGAACGTGTCGACGAGGAGGGACACCGGGTGGGCCACGCCGATCGCATAGGCGACCTGGACCTCGCAGCGCCGCGCTGCTCCCGCGGCGACGACGTGCTTGGCGACCCAGCGCGCCGCGTACGCGGCCGAGCGGTCGACCTTGGAGGGGTCCTTGCCCGAAAAGGCACCGCCGCCGTGACGGGCCATCCCACCGTAGGTGTCGACGATGATCTTGCGACCGGTGAGGCCGGCGTCGGCGTGGGGACCGCCGAGCTCGAACTTCCCTGTCGGGTTCACGAAGATCCGCAGCCCCTCACAGTCGAGGTCGGTGGGTAGGAGCGGCTCGATGACATGCTCGACGAGATCGGGCCGGAGCTGCTCGTCGAGGTCGACGCCGTTCGCGTGTTGCGTCGAGATGAGCACCGTGTCGACCCGCACAGGTCGGCCGCCCTCGTACACGACCGTCACCTGTGTCTTGCCGTCCGGCCGGAGATAGGGAACGGCGCCGACCCGCCGCACCTGGGCCAGCCGCTCGGAGAGGCGGTGGGCCAACCAAACGGGCAGTGGCATGAGGTCGGGCGTCTCGTCGCAGGCGTAGCCGAACATCATCCCTTGGTCGCCGGCGCCCTGCGCGTTCAGCGTGTCCTCGCCGCCGGACCCCGTTCGTAGCTCGAACGCAGCATCGACACCCTGTGCGATGTCGGGTGACTGGGAATCGAGCGACACCAGCACGCCGCACGTCTTGCCGTTGAAGCCATATGAGTCGTCGTCGTAGCCGATTCCGCACACCGTGTCGCGCACGAGAGCAGGGATGTCGACATAGGTCGACGTCGTCACTTCGCCGGCCACGACGACGAGACCTGTCGTCAGCAAGGTCTCGCATGCCACGCGGCTCTCCGCATCACCCTCGAGGATCGCGTCGAGGACGGCGTCCGAGATCTGGTCCGCCATTTTGTCGGGATGTCCCTCAGTGACGGACTCCGAGGTGAAGGTCGTTCTCACGTGGTGCTCCGCTTCTCTCTCAAGTGGGCGATGACTCTATCCAACAGGGCCTCTGCCACCGCATCCTTGGAGGTCAGGGGGATTTCGGTGGTCTCTCCGTCAGCAGCCAGAATGGCCACGGCGTTCGTGTCGTGATCGAACCCGACTCCCGGTGCGCTCACGTCGTTCACGACGAGAAGGTCGACGCCTTTGCGTTCGAGCTTCCGCCGTGCGCGCGCGAGCGCATCACGAGATTCGGCAGCGAAGCCGACGAGCACTTGGTCAGCGGTACGCCGTGCGGCCAGTCCCGTCAGGATGTCGGGCGTCGGCTCGAGCACGAGCTCGGGAACTCCGTCTTCCTTCGACAACTTCGACTCCGCGGTCGCCTTCGGGCGGAAGTCGGCCACTGCGGCCGCCATGATCACGATGTCCGCGCCGGAGGCGGCACGCTCCATTGCGGCTTCCATTTCGGCCGCGGTCTCGACGTCGATTCGCTCCACACGCGAC
>JBPYFR010000257.1:0-25372 GCA_051985685.1 Acidimicrobiales bacterium | reverse complement strand
GTCACCATCCCGGCCCTTCTGCGCGCGGGCCGCGTTCTGGCGATCGTCCCTGAAGCGCGCAAGGCGGAGCCGGTGCGGGCAGCACTCACCGGACCGATCGGCCCTCCTTGCCCCGCCTCGGCGCTGCGGACCATCAGCCACGCGACGATCCATCTCGACCCCGAATCGGCCGGTTTGCTTCCAGGCTGACGTGCGCCGCGTGCGGGGTCACGTCGACGTGTCCGGGATCCGGCGAAGCTCAAGGGGCCGCTGTGCCGCCGTTGCGCAGCCAGCGCTCGAGGAAGGGCAACGCCTCGGTGCCATGCCACTCGTGGCCGCCGTCGAACACGTCGTGGACGAGGCGGTCGCCGGCGCCGTAGTAGTCGTAGACGAGCCGGGCCCGGCGCACCGACTCGACTGCGGCGGCGACCGGGAAGAGAAGATCGTCGATTCCCGTCTCGATCAGAAGGGGTCGGGGCGCAACGAGCGCTCCCAGGTCTTCGTGCTCGAGCCGGCCCAGCATCCCGAACAAGACCTGAGACCCGCACATGTTCCACGGCATCTTGTGGCTCTCGGCCCACGAAGAGAAGTAGCCGCTCACCACCGCGGCGGCCACGCGCGTGTCCAACGCCGCCGTGAAGAGCGTGACGGTCCCCCCGTACGAGACCCCGACCATGCCCAAGCGTGCCGGGTCGACGAGGGGGTGCTGCGCTAGGAGGTCGAGGCAGCGTCGGAGGTCCCAGACGTTCTGCGCGAGCGGGTTCCAGCCCGCCATGACGGCATGCACGAGGTTCGTATCACAGGCGTAGTGGTCCTCGGGGTTCCAGTCCTGACGTTCGCCGAAGCAGCGCAGGTCGGGTGCGAGCACGACGTAGCCCTGTCGCGCGAGCTGATGTGCATAGTCCGCGTTCGGCATGTCGGTGCTGGTGAGCCCGACGACCTGTGATTTGCCCGGGCCATGTCCGTGGCAGGCAACGACGGCCGCGCCGGCCGTGCCCGTGAGATCCCGCTCGTCGGGCACGAGGAGATAGGCCGGTACCGACATGGTCTCCTCGCTGTCGAAGACGATGGCGTCACGCCGGTAGCCGTCGCACTGCACGGACTCGGTGGTCTCCACTTTGAGTGGAACGGGACCAGGCTCGGGGCCGAGCAGTTCGCTCAGTGTCTGGCGGCGGCGCAACAGCCAATCCGGGATCCCGGCCGGGTCCCCTTCGGGCATCGGGTCCTCATGGACCGTGGAATCCAGACGCTCCATCCATTGGTACCAGGGGGAGAAGTTGCGAGCTGGTCGGCTGAGGACGAGTCCTCCGGTGGCATCGCTCATGGACGATCCCCTTTCCCCGGGATTTCCCTCTTCCCCGGGATTTCCCCGTCAAGCGGGAGGCTGCGGGACGCACGCGTGGCGCCGGCGGCCAATGTAGGCGGGTGGCGGGCTGATCGGCGGGTTTGTCGACGCCCCATGGGCCGTCAGGCAGAATCGCGCGGTGACTCTCGCCACCACGGTCAGCGTCCATCCGGTCTCGCCCACCATCGGCGCGGAGATCTCAGGCGTGGACATCTCGACACCCCTGGCACCCGAAGCGGTGGCCGCCATTCGGGGGGCGCTCAACACACACCACGTCATCTTCTTCCGAGACCAGTCACTCAGTGCCGCGCAGCAGGCCGACTTCGCCCGTCAGTTCGGCACGGTGACCGAGGCGCACCCGGTGCTGCCCTCCATCGAGGAGAGCCGCGAGGTGCTCGCGATCGACGGCAAGGTGGACCGGGCGGCGTGGTGGCACACCGACGTCACCTTCCTGCAGACACCGGCCATGGGTTCCATCCTCTACATGATGGAAGCGCCCGAAGTGGGAGGCGACACCATGTGGGCCAGCCTCCAGGACGCCTACGACGGGTTGGCCGATCCCGTGCGCGCAATGTGCGACCAGCTCATCGCGATCCATCACGACCCCTGGTTCGCAGCCGACGTGGCCGAACGCGGTGGGTACGAGTGGGATGGGGTGTGGCACGAAAAGTTACTGCCCGCCCTGCATCCAGTCGTGCGCACGCATCCCGAGAACGGGCGGAACGGGCTGTTCGTGAACCGCCAGTTCACGCGCACGATCTTCGGGCTCTCCGACAACGAGAGCGACACGATCCTCGAGATGCTCTACAACCACTGCATCAAGCCCGAGTACACGTGCCGCTTCCGCTGGAGGACGGGGTCGGTCGCGTTCTGGGACAACCGGGCCACGATGCACTACGCGCTCGACGATTACGGCGACACCGCCCGCTACGCCCACCGGGTGACGCTGCGGGGTGACAAGCCCTACGGCCCGGCCATGCCGCTCCCGGCGGGCTGACCGCGCTGACGGGCTGACGGGTCCACACGGGCGGTGACAACGGCCGGCCTGCCAGCAGACCTCGGCGTCGCGGCGGTCGCTTTCGTCGGGACCAACATGGACAACACGCTCATGGCCATGGCCCTGGTGGCCGGTGCGCCACCCGAGCGAGCCCACCGCATCGCTGCCGGTCAGGTGATCGGGTCCGTCGTCCTGGTCGCCGTGGCCGCTGCGGCGGCTGCCCTGCTGTTCGAGTTCTCCCCAGCCGTCGTCGGCCTCATCGGGTTGGTCCCCCTGGCCATGGGTGTGCGGGGGTTGGTCGGAGTGCGTTCGCGGGCAAGTCGGGTCGACCATGAGGAGAGGGTCGCCCGTCGGGCCGTTGGCCGGAGCCTCACCGCAGCGACCCTCGTCACGATCGGACTTGGTGGCGACAACCTCGCCGCCTACATTCCGCTCTTCCGCGTGGGTGGGGGAAGCAAGGTCGCGGCCTTTTCGCTTGTCTTCGTGGTCGGCGAGGTCGCGGTGACCTGGCTCGTCCTCACCGGAGGCAGGCACCCCAAGGCGCGGGGGGTAATGACGCGCCTCGGCGCGGTCGCGGTGCCCATCCTGCTCTGCGCCATCGGCGTGCTCATCATGGCCCAGGCAGGGACCTTCTCGCTACTGTGAGCGCTCACTATGAGCGGGCCTCCTGACGCATGGTCAACCGCGCTTAGGGCGCGTCGTTCAGCGTCACCGTCACCTTTATGTCATCTGGAGTTTTCGTTAAGGCCATTTGCCAGTCTGCGAGTGGGACCTGGCGGGTGATCATCCGGTGCAGCCAGCTTGGATCGGCCATAGCAAGCGCCTGCGCCGCTTGCTCGTAGTGGCGCCGGGCGGCATTGACCGTGCCGAACACAACCTGGTTGCTCAGAACCAGTTGGCGGTTGATCGCCTCGAGATCCGTCGCCACCGGGTGCCCGTGGTGCGACACGCCGGCGAGCGCGATGACCGCATTGGGCGCAGCGCTGGCGACGACTTCTGACAGGACCGGTCCGAGGCCCGTGCACTCGATGACGACATCCGGTTGGACGGGGAGCTGGGAGGCCGGAGCGTTCGAATAGTTCGCCCCGAGGCCGGCGACGAGTTGCGGCTTGGCTCCCTCGGTGACGAGGTCGAGGACCCACGTTTCGAGGCCGCGCTGGCGTGCCAGCAGGGCGCCCAAGAGGCCGACGGGCCCGGCCCCCGTGATCACCGCCACCTGGGGTTCGAAGCACGCCCGGGCGCCGATGCGTTCCACCTGCTCCCACGCCTTGGCCAACACCGAGGCCGGCTCGAGAAGGACCCCAAGCTCGCCGAGCTCGGGGTCCACCCTGACGGCGTAGGCGGGTTCGACCCGCCACCACTCGCTCCCGTAACCCTGGGCCCCCAGGATGCCGTGCTCGAAGAAGCGACCGTTTCGGCACATGTCCCACTCCCCGCGCGCGCAACAGATGCAGGGAACGGGATCGGGGCGGCGGACGATCGCGACCACGAGGTCACCCGGCAACAGCCCGCTGTCCGCCGGCGCCTCGAGTACTTCGCCCAGCGACTCGTGGCCGAGCACCAATCGATCGGCGCCGTCCGGGACGGCCCCATAGCCGTCGTAGACGATCTCGGCGTCAGTGCCGCAGATGCCGACGCTGCGACCGCGAACCAGCACGGAACCCTCCGCAGATGGCGGGTCGGGCAGCTCGACGAGGGCGGCCGAGTCCGGCTTTCCGGGAACAACGCCGATCGCTCGCATGGGGCATTCCCTCCCTATCGCGCTTTCGCCGACGGGCACGACCCGACGTCTTCACACTACCGAGCGCGTCCCCGGTTCCTAACCGAAGGCGGCGTTCCTTTCGTAGAGGAATCGAACATTCGATCCAAGCCGGGTTGACCGCGGCCCGACCGCAGCCCCATAGTGCTCCTGTGGCCACCCTTGTTCAGAGGTGCGGCAGGGCGCGGCCTAAGGTACGCACGCAGTGGTAGCCAACCGTCGGGCTCGGTGCCATGCCTAAGCGGAGGATCCTGAGGGCCACTTCGGCTCGTTCCACGGTGGGCGGCAGCCCGTTTCCACCGATCGGCGAGTACGGCTTCATCTCCGATTGCGAGGAGTGCGCTCTCGTCGCCCCGAGCGGAAACGTGGAGTGGTTTTGCCTGCCTCGTATGGACGGCCCGAGCCTGTTCGGTGCCGTCCTCGACCGAGATGCGGGCCGGTTCCGTTTTGGGCCCGCGGACGTCACGGTCCCCGCGGGTCGCCGTTATCTCCCTGGCACCATGGTGCTAGAGACCACCTGGAACACGCCCACGGGCTGGGCCGTCGTGCGCGACGTGTTGTTGATCGGACCATGGCGGCAGGGGTTGCGCCGATCGAGCACCCGTCGGCGGGTGCCCACCGATCACGCTGCCGAGAACGTGCTGCTCCGGACCGTGCGGTGTCTGAACGGCACGATCGATTTCGTCCTCGAGTGTGAGCCCGCCTTTGACTATGGACGCCGGCGAGGTGTCTGGCGCCACACCGGCAATGCGTACGGCGATGCGGAGGTCGCGCCCGAGGGTGGCGAGCCGACCGTGAGGCTCGTCACCGACCTGAACCTCGGCTTCGAGGGGCCGCGGGCCATAGCGCGGCGCCGGTTGCGTGACGGGGACCAGGCTTTCTGCGCCCTGTCTTGGGACGACGGTGTGCCGCCGCAGACTTTCGCTGAGGCGCACGAACGACTCGCACGCACCGGGGACTTCTGGCACGAGTGGATCAGCCGGGGCCACTTTCCCGACCACCCCTGGCGCACCTATCTCCAGCGCTCGGCGCTCACGTTGAAGGGACTTATCTACGCGCCCACGGGGGCGCTGTTGGCCGCAGCCACCACGTCATTGCCCGAAACGCCGGGCGGTGAACGGAACTACGACTATCGCTATACCTGGCTTCGTGACTCCACCTTCATGCTGGGAGGCCTCTATACCCTCGGCTTCGACCGGGAGGCGGACGACTTCTTTTACTTCCTCGTCGATCTCGCCGAGCAGGAACCGCAGCTGCAGATCATGTACGGCATCGGGGGCGAGCGTGAGCTCACTGAACAGACGCTCGACCATCTCTCCGGCTACGAGGGCGCTCGGCCCGTACGCATCGGCAATGCCGCGTACGATCAGCGCCAGCACGACGTCTGGGGCGTCCTGCTGGACTCAGCCCACCTGCACGCCCAGTCCCGGGATCGGCTCGACGAACGCAGGTGGCCGATGTTCGTGCACCAGGTGGAGGAGGCCCTCGCCAACTGGCGGGAGCCGGACCAGGGCCTCTGGGAGGTGCGGGGACCGGCCCGACACTTCACGGCATCCAAGCTGTTCTGCTGGATGGCAGCCGACCGCGGAGCGAAGCTGGCCAAGCTCCGGGGCGATTCCGAGATTGAGGCGAAGTGGGCCGCCGCGGCCGAAGAGATCCGCGCCGACATCTGCGTGCACGGCATCGACGAGCGCGGTGTGTTCTGCCAGCACTACGACACCACTGCGCTCGACGCGGCCCTGCTGCTCGTCCCGCTCGTCGGGTTCCTTCCGGCCGACGATCCACGGGTGCGAGCAACCGTGCTGGCCATCGCCGACGAGCTGACGGTGGACGAGCTCGTCTTGCGGTACCGCGTCGAAGAGACCGACGACGGCTTCAGCGGGGAGGAGGGCACCTTCACCATCTGTTCGTTCTGGCTCGTCTCGGCGCTGGTAGAAATCGGGGAAGTGGAGCGCGCCCGAAACCTGTGCGAGCTGCTGCTCTCGTATGCCAGCCCTCTCGAGCTGTACGCCGAGGAGATCGACGTCCACACGGGCCGTCACCTCGGGAACTTCCCCCAAGCGTTTTCTCATCTGGCTCTGATCAACGCCGTCATGCACCTGATCCGGGCCGACGAGGAGCTGAGCGGGCATGGCGTCGCGTCCTGACCGCCGCCGGCACACCGTCGTGCTCGGGACGATCGCGGTCCTGGCGCTTCTGGTTGCAGGATTGATCGGCGGGCTGATCGCCAACGCAATCAACGGCTCATCGAACACCACCACCGCTCCGTCGTGCAATGTCAGCGCGGTCGCCGATGAACAGCTCCCGTCGATCGTGACGATCGCGGTAGGGAGCGGTTCCTCGTCGGGCACGGGCTCGGGAGAGGTCATCCGGTCCGAGGGCTACATCCTCACCAACAATCACGTCGTTGCTCCCGCCGCCGGTGGAGGGTCGCTCGAGGTCACTTTCCAAAACGGAAGGACGGCGAGCGCCACGATCACGGGGCGGGACCCGCTCACCGACCTGGCCGTCATCCGGGTGACCGGACAGGAGGGGTTGCGCGCCATCCCGCTCGGGAACTCGACCGATCTGCGCATCGGACAACCGGCCATCGTTCTGGGGGCACCCTTGGGCCTCTCGAGCACGGTGACGAGCGGCATTGTGAGCGCCCTCGACCGCACCATCCAGGTACCCGGCGAAGGCTCCCAGGCCGCCCTCCTCGTCGATGCCATCCAGACGGACGCGGCGGTCAATCCCGGCAACAGCGGGGGCGCCATGGTCGACTGCTCGGGTGATCTGGTGGGAGTGCCAACAGCGGGGGCGACCGTGCCGTCGCCTTCGGGACAGTCGGCCGGCGGCAGCATCGGGCTCAACTTCGCCATCCCCGTCAATCTCGCCACCAAGGTTGCCGACGAGATCATCAGCACCGGGACGGTGACCCACGCGTACCTCGGGATCCAGGCACAGCCGCTTGCGGCCAACGCCGCGCTCCAGGCCGGGAGGGCAGAGGGCCTTCGCGTGACCGGGGTGGTGCCGGGCAGTCCGGCGGCGAGTGCCGGGCTGCGGACCGGCGACATCATCACGTCCATTGACGGTCGGGCCGCCGTCAGTACCGACCAGATCGTCGCCCTGCTGCTCAGCAAGAGGGCCGGCCACCGCGTCGAGATCGGCTACGAACGGAACGGAAGCCACGCGACCACAACCGTGACGCTCGGGGCACAGCCGTAAAGCGGAATCCTCAGAGCGGTCCGTGGCGGCTTGTTCTCTCGTCGCCACGGAGGCGGCGTTCACGTTCAGGTGAGGCGGGCTAGCGCGAAAGCGAAGGCCAACAGCACCATCGCTCCCGAGAGCGTGCGCAGCGCGCCCTCGAGTGGCGACAGGATCGTCCGTGCATCTATGGGCACCACGGTCCCGTCCCGCATGGTGACGGTCCCCTCGACGTGCGCACTGCGACGGCGGATGCGCCGCGCGGGCGTGCTCAAGCGCCGCTGCGCCAAGGAGAGCGCGAAGGCGGCGCCGGCGCCGGCGACGGCGGCGACATCGATCCCCTGCGCCTGCACGACGTATGCCGTCAGCAACGGGAACGAACCCCAGGCGGCCGCGAACCCGAAGTCGTTGTGCACCAGCCCACCGAACAACTCGACGTTGTAGGACAGGAGCAAGAGGGGGCCGACCAACATGAACGGTACGAGCACCCACCCGACCCGGACGACGCCCACGATGCCCAGGGCCAGTGCTCCGACCAGCCCGCAGACCGCGACTCCGACCAGGACGGCGGACGGAATGCTGGTCCGTAGTGGACGTCCGTGCAGCTCGTCCAGCGCATGGGCCGAGAGCCCGACCGCCAAGAAGAAAGCCAGCAAGGTCGCGATCAGGTTGGTCACGTTGACCCGCGCCGCCAAGCAGGCACCGATGACGACGTACGACAGGTGCCATGCCGTGTACGGCGGGTGGAGCAACGTCCACCAGTCGCGCCCGCGGCCGGGCCGGGCCGCGTAGAACGCAGGCTTGGGCGCGGAGCTCCCCCGGTCCGTCCCGGCCGACTGGTCGTCGGGCCCTTCGGCTTCCAGCCCCAGCCGCCCTTCATCCATCGCGACGTGTCCCCCACATGACCAGTCCGCCCCCGAGACTCATGACGCGGTACGAAACGTCTTCGAACCCGGCCTGCTTCCAGGCCGCGACCAGCCAGCGCAGCGGGTAGGCGCGGTAGTGCTGCGAGATGTTCGGGCCGAGGAACCTGCCCACCCGGTACCACTCCGTACCGCCGGTCAGCCAACCCGCGACGGGAAGCAGCAGCCGGGTGTAGAGCCACCAGCAGAAGCGCCAAAAGGGGTTCGGTGGGACGAGAAAGTCCAAGCTGGCCACAACGGCGCCCGGCGTCACCACTCGGGCGAGCTCATGGAGTGTGGCCTGGGGGTCGTCCACGTAGCGCAACAGATAGGTAAAGGTCAGCGAATCGAAGGTGGCGTCGGCGAACGGCAACTGCTCGGCCCGTCCAGCCAGTAATTGCACCCGATCCTGCAGCCCGCGCGCGGCGACGTTTCGTTGGCCCTGGTGCAGCATCTGCTCAGTGAGGTCCACGCCGAGGACGCGCGCGCCGGTGCGTTCCGCGAGCTGGAGCGCCACGCCGGCGGTGCCAGAGGCCACATCGAGGGTGAGCGCGGGTTGTTCGAGCACGACGCGGTCCACCATCGCTCGGCGCCACCGGCCGTTCTGCCCCATGGACAACAGCTCGGCGAGGCGGTCGTATCGAGAGGGCAAGGGCCTGAACAACTGGCGTGCGAATCGATTTCGCTCCGTGACTCTGCTGGTGTCCGTTCCCGTCTGACTTGCCACCTTCGGCCTCACCATCTTCGACCGAGCATGTCGTCGTAGAGGAAGACGGCGACCTCTCTCTCGGTCATTGCCCATGCCCTTTCTGCTCGCGAGCCCGGGCCTTCGAGGACCCGCTCCGCTCCGTCCACGAAGCGAAGCATCGCAGAAGGAAGCTTGTGAATCACTCCATTGTGCTCTGGCGTCGTTTGTGAGGGGCCATGGAGGGAATCCCATCCGATGTCGTGGCGGCAGCGGTTTCTTCAGATGTGGCGAGGAGGGCGACACCGTGGTTGACTTCGCCACAGCAGGACAGGGGGGTCCCAGATGGAGAACCTGCAGGGCAAGGTGGCCGTCATCACCGGTGGCGCCAGCGGGATCGGCAAGGCGGTGGCGGCTCAGGCAGCCGCCGAGGGTATGAAGGTCGTGATCGCCGACATCGAGGAGGGTTCGTTGAAGGCGACGGCCCGCGAGCTCTCCGCGGACGGGGCCGACATACTGGCCGTGGCGACCGACGTCGCGGATGCCGCATCGGTGAAAGAGCTGCGCGACCGGACGCTCGGGCACTACGGCGCGGTACACCTGGTGCACAACAACGCAGGGGTTGGGCTGGGCGGCCCGATCTGGGAGATCCCTGAGGCGGATTGGCGATGGATCCTCGGCGTCAACCTCTGGGGTGTGATTCACGGTATCTCAGCGTTCGTGCCCCTGCTCGTAGAGCAGGGAGAGGGACACGTAGTGAACACCGCGTCCATCGCTGGGCTCACCACGGCGCCATTCATTGGGCCGTACAACGCGACGAAACAGGCCGTCGTGGCGATGTCCGAAACTCTGTTCAGAGACCTCCAGGCGGAGGAGGCGACCGGCGTCGGAGTGTCAGTTCTCTGCCCTGGTTTCGTCCAGACCCGGATCGCCGAATCGGACCGGAACCGGCCCGCTTGGGCACCCGACAGGGAGGTGGAGGGCGCAGGGGAGCTGCGTGTCGCAATCCAAGCGATGGTGGAAGGTGGAATTCCACCTGGCGTGGTGGCAGATCGCGTGATCGAGGCGGTCCGGACCAACACCTTCTACATCCTGACCCACCCAGAGCTGCGCGACGCGATTCAGACTCGGTTCGACGACATCCTCGAGGGGCGGCCACCATCGGGGACCATCGTCGCCTGAGCTGGTGTAGCAATGTTCGGACGGCCTCAAACCCGTTTTGCGGTCTCGCGGGACGGAGCGCACATCGCATACCAGGTCGTGGGTGACGGGCCCCGTGACCTCGTGTACGTGCCGAACTGGGCCTCGCCGATCGACCTCATGTGGGAGCAGCCCACCTTTCGTCGATTTCTCGACCGCTTGACGTCGTTCTCACGTCTCATCCTCTTCGACAAGAGGGGATCGGGCTCCTCCGACAACGTTGCTCCGGACACGTTGGCCACGCTGGAAACCTGGGCGGAGGACATGGTGACGGTCATGGAGGCGGTCGACTCGGAGAGGGCCGTCATCGTCGGGGCGATGACCGGGGTTCCGATCGTCGTTTTGTTCGCTGCCACGCATCCTCAGCAAACCGCTGCATTGGTCTTGCTCAACCCGGCCCGGTCCCTTGCCTATGGTGACGCACCCGGGCTCGGCTCGGAGGACCTCGAGGAGACCTTGGCCAATTTCAAGTCGATGTGGGGAACTCCGGACGTGATGCAGATCTTGGCGCCGAGTCTGGCGGGAGACGCAACGTTTTCATCGTGGCTCGCACGCTTTTGCCGAGTGGGCAACCCGCCGTCCATGGCGACCGCTGTGCTGCATGCTCATCTCCTCACGGACATCCGCCATGTACTTCCCGTGATCCAAGCGCCCACGCTCGTAATCCAACGGTCGCGAGGGGCCGGCTACTCGTCCCCCTCTCATGGACGACTGCTGGCCGAGCACATCGCCGGTGCTCGGCTCCTGGAGGTCCCGGGCGAAGACTTTCTTCCGTACACGGGTGAGACGTCCATGATGCTGGACGAGATGGAGAGTTTCGTCACCGGAGATCGGCCCCACTTGGCCAGTGATCGGGTGCTCGCCACTGTGCTCTTCACCGACATCGTGGCCTCTACCGAACGAGCGTTGGCAATGGGCGACCGGAGATGGCACGCACTCCTCGACAGACATCATGGTGACGCTAGGGACCGGATCGGTCTCTTCGGGGGAAGGTTCGTACGGACCACCGGCGATGGAATCCTGGCCACGTTCGACGGCCCCAGCCGGGCGATCCACTGCGCTCAGGCCATCCGAGAGGCAGCCGCCGGCGGCGGGCTGGAGATCCGGGCTGGCCTTCATACCGGCGAGGTCGAGCTCATGGCGGATGACATCGGAGGGGTCGGGGTGCATATGGCCGCCCGAGTATGCGCGCTCGCGATGGCCACGGAGGTGTGGGTCTCGTCGTCCGTCCCTCCGCTCGTCGTCGGGTCGAACATCCAGTTCGCCGACCGGGGCGAGCACGAGCTGAAGGGTGTGCCCGGGACCTGGCGACTCTTCTCCGTGGGGGATTGAGACACCGATCGAGCTGGTTCGGCAAGGTGGCTAATCGAGGTCCGGGAGTCATTCTCAAAACTATAAGTAAGCGTGTTTATAGTTCTGAGAGACATCCCCCCTTCAGAAGGGCACCAGCGGCGGACCCCCAACAGAAGGCGCCACCGGGACCACCCGGAAAAGGCGCTCTCAGCCCGTGGGCAACGGCTTGAACGGCTGCACGGTCACCCAGCACGTCCCCTGCGGCTTGTGGTTCGTCTTGAGCTTGCACTGCGACGACGGTGGGACGTTGTTGTGGATCTTGACCACTTGATACTGCGTGGGCCCGTACATCTTGGTGGGTCCGAAGCTCCAGACGGGCGAGAGTGTGCCCGGGAAGTTCGTGATCTTCGACATGGCGGTCACGAAGGTCTTGCGGTTCAGGTCAGATCCTGCGTTCTTTGCCGCGGTCGCAAAGAGACGGATGGCACCGCACCACCCCTGAATCGGGCCCTGCTCCTCGATGTAGAAGCTCTCCGCGCCCGTGATGGGCTTGGGATGGTACGCGTGCCACGTGTTGTAGCAGGTGCGCACGCCGGAGTCGTAACCGCCCTGGCTCTCGGGCCGGTTGTCGTCGAACCCGCCGAGCGTCTCGGTCGTCACGCCCTCCTGGCCGTTGAGCGCCGTCTCGTAAGGGACCGGGATCAGACCGAGCGCGACCTCGACCGTCGACTGGTAGTCGCTCAGGAGCAGCTTGGGGAAGTACTGCTGCGAGGTCTCGGCCGACAGATAGGGGAAGAAGGCGTTCTCCGGGATCAACGGGAAGACGGACTGCACCCCGGCGGCCTTGAAGCGCTCAACCGCCAGCTGCGCGTCCGAGTTCGTCTGGGCCGAGGCGTCGGGGTTGCCCGCGACGGTGGCGACCCGCGGCGTGATGCCCGCGCGCTTGAGGTCGGGCAGCAGGTAGTTGTTCAGCGCCGACTGGTCGCCGGCCTGGTCGGACACCACGACGCCGACCGTCTTGCCGTGGCCCAGGCGACCCGAGCTCAGGCCCCACTGCACCGTTGCCGCCAGCACCGGAGCCTGGTCGGGCCCGGTCCACCAGAGATACGGCGAGCCGAGCTGGGTCCAATTGGTCGTGGTGGACCAAGCGCTGATGAGCGGCGTCTGCCCCTGCTGCGTGACGCAGAGCTGGTTGGCCTCTATCCAGGTCCCGATGCCGTCGACGACCGCGAACACAGGAGGGTTCCCCTGGGTCCACTGGCGGCACAGTGCCTGCATGCTGGCGTTGTTCGTCGGATCGAAGTTGACGATCATCGGGTTGATCTTCCGCCCGTTGATGCCACCGGACTTGTTGATCTGGTTGACGTACAAGTTGATGGCGATCGACTGCTGCGTGAACTCCCGGTCCGTCGCGAAGCCGAAGCGGCTGGCCTCACTGTTGACCGCGACCACCGGGAAGACGACGTTGATGGTGGTGCTGGACACGCCGCGGTTGCTGGTGCTCGCCTGGCTCACCGGCGTGCCCGTCGTGCCCGTCGTGCCCGTCGTGCTGGCGGCGACTTTCGGTTCTGCGGCGCCGGCGGCGCCGGCCCCGCCCGCTCCCGACGGCGCGAGGGCCAGCCATGCCACCAGGCCGAGGACGAGAGCGACGACGATGAGTGCAGTGCGCACCTGCATGGCCCGCGGCCGCCGGCGCAGCCTTCGCCAAGACCGGCCCAGTGCCGCCAGTGGGTTGAACGACGCCCGGTGCCCGGACACTTCCATGCTCGCCCCCATCGTCACGCTCCTTCGCTCCGACCTGATCGGTCCCCCCCGGGATCTCCGGCTTCTGCGATCGGGCCCGACGCCATGAGGGCCTCGTCGCTCGCACCAAGGTAGGCCGCCAACGCCCTCGGGTCAGCGCGTACCTGCTCAGGCGGCCCGGCGGCTACCACCCGGCCCAGCTCCATGACGATCACCGTGGAACAGAGCTCGAACACGAGGGGCACGTCGTGCTCCACGAGCACGATGGTGGTGTCGGCTACCCGGTGCAGCCGGCGCAGCAGTGGCACGAACGCCTCTGCCTCACGCTGAGCGATGCCCGCCGTGGGCTCGTCCAGGAGGAGGAGTCGGGGCCGGGCCAGCACGATGGAGGCGAGGTCCACCACCCGGCGCGTGCCGGTCGACAGCTCCGAGGTGCGGTGCTGGCGGAACGGCTCGAGCCCGAAGGCGGCGATCACCTGGTCGACGGCTTCGAGCTTCCGCCGCTCGGCCCGGCGGGCCCAGGGCAGCCGCAGCGTCGTCGGCAACACCGCCACCTCGTGGCGAGCGTCCTCGCTGAGCAGCAGGACGTCGAGCACGGTGAGCTCGGGGAAGAGGCGGCAGTCCTGGAACGAGCGTACGACGCCCGCGCTCAGTCGCTCCTCGGGTAGGTACTCCTCCAGGTTGATGCCGTCGATGCGCACCGTGCCGGACCGGGGCGTGACGAGCCCAGAAATGACGTCGAGCATCGTCGTTTTTCCTGAGCCGTTGGCACCGATCAGCCCGACGATGCTCCCGGGCTCCGCGCTGAACGCGACGTCGTCGAGTGCATGCACGCCGCCGAAGTGCACGCTCACGCCTTCGACGCTCAGGTGGGCGGGGTGGCGCGCTCCGCTCTGCGCCGGCGCGCCGGAGGCAGACGTCACCGTCACTTCTCGGCCCCCTCTCCCACGAGCAGTGCGGGCGGGACCGCGGCCGGCGGTGACACCGGAGGTTCCGCCGGGTGCGGCTCGCCCCGGCGCAGCACGGCGCGGACGCCGACGGTGACCACGTCGCCGAAGCGGTGCAGCAGCTCGGCCAGTCCGCCGGGGAGGTACAAGATGAACGCGATCAGTCCGAGCCCGCTCGTGATGAACTGGATCGTCTGGTTCGAGCCGAAGATGGCCGGCAGCCCCTCGAGGTAGAGCGCACCGAGAATGGCGCCGGGAATGGAGCCAAGGCCCCCGATGACCACCATGGAGATGATGACGAACGAGGTGGTGGGGTCGAAGGTCAGGTCGGTGTTGTTCAACTGCTGGGTCGCGAACGCGAAGCACACGCCTGCGTACCCGGCCATGAAGCCCGAGAGTGCGAAGGCGAGCAATTTCGTCCGCAGGACAGGGATCCCCATGGCGGCCGCACCGAACTCGTTGTCGCGCACCGCAACGAGCCGACGCGCGATCCCCTTGTCCCGCCAGATCCTGACCATGAACACGGACAGCAGGAGGACTCCGAAGGAGAACCACGCGAACGACTGCTGCGAGGCCAAGCTGAGGCCCAGCAGCGAGGGGCGGTTGACGACGGTGTAGGCGGGGTTGGGCAGGCCGGTGCACAACGTCTTGCCGATGCCCGGCACGGTGATGCAGGGGGTGGCCAGGACGGCGTTCTGCATGAAGATCGCGAAGGCCAGTGTCGTCACGGCGAGAAAGAGACCGGGCATCCGCAGGGCCGGCAGCCCCACGATGATGGCCACGAGTGCGGTGACCGCGCCGCCGTAGAGCATCACGATCGGCAGGGGAAGCGAGGTGCCCAGGTGGACCGCGACGAGCGCCCCGACCGCGACCAGGCCGAACTGCCCGAGCGAGACCTGGCCTGCCCAGCCGGTGAGCATGGTCAGCGACAGCGCGACGACGGCGTAAATGCAGATGTCGCTCATCAGCAGGTCGTTCCCGACCGAGAGAACGAGCGGCAACAGCGCCACCACCGCGACGCAGAGCCAGACGCCTGCCGTCGAAACCCGCCGCCGCAAGAGGTCGCGCGCGGCGCGCACGGTCGTGGCCGCGCCGTGCTCCCACGTGCTCCTGTCCCCCACTCGTATCCCCCGGCGCAGCGCGCCCACGCGCACCAGGAGCACGGCCATCACGACGAGGAACAGGATGAACTGCTGCTTGCCCGGGGAGGGCACGTTCCACTGGAGCACCTCGAGGAAGAGCCCCATGCCGACTCCGGCGATGAAGGCCACGGTGAGGTTGACCATGGCGCCGAGGAGGGCTGCGGTCAGCGCGTAGAGGAGGAGGTCGGGCGAGAGCGCCTGCGTCAGGGCACTGGTCTGGTTGGGCGCATTGAGAATCGCGGTGAACGCCGACAGCGCTCCGGCCACCGTCCAGGTGAGCGTCGAGGTGCGCCGGATCCACACGCCCGAGAGCCGGGCCGAGTCGGCGTTCTCCGACATGGCGCGCATGGACAGCCCCCACGACGTCCAGCGGACGGCGAGGACGAGCGCCAACGTGACGATCGGAGCGACGATCAGGGTCAGCACCTCGGTGGGGGTGATGATGAACGGCCCGAGCGAGAAGGAGAGATCGAACGGGACCGGCACCGGCTTGTAGAGGTTCGAGGGCCTGATGAAGGGCAGGGCCGTGAGGGCGAGCAGCACGTAGCTCAGGCCGATCGTGGCGACCATGACGAGCACGCGCGGGCGGGTGAAGAGCCGGCGCAGCACCAGCTCGGACAGCGCGCCCGCAAAAGCGGCCAGGCCGACGGAGAGCACGAGGGCGAACCAGTAATTGAACTTGAAGTCGGCGGTGAGCTTGACCAGGAACACCGCGGCGATGACCCCGATCTGTCCCTGGGCGAAGTTCAGTACCCGGTTCGTGCGATAGACGAGGACGAGCCCGAGCGCGAGCAGCCCGTAGCCGAGTCCGTAGAACACGCCCTGGACCAGGACGAAGTTGGGAGCGGAGAAGGCCAGCACCGACGCCTACTCCAGTCCCGTCGAGGCAGCGGCGAGGAACACCGGGCGCAGCAGGTCGTCGCGGGCCATCAACTCGGTCGTGGGCCCCTCGAAGCGGATCTCGCCCCGCTCCATGAAGAAGCAGCGGTCGGCCAGGCTCAGGGCCCGGTTGAGGCTCTGTTCCACCAGGATGACGGTCGTCCCCGTCTCGTTGATGCGCCGCACCATGCCCATGAGCCGCTCGACCGTCATCGGCGCCAGACCGAGCGACAGCTCGTCGACCATGAGCAGCTTCGGGCGGGTCATCATGACCCGCGAGAGGGCGAGCATCTGCTGCTCCCCTCCCGACAAGGTGCCGGCCGGCTGATCGAGCCGGGCCGCGAGCTCGGGAAACGCTTCGAGCGCATCGTTGAGGGCGCGGGCGGCCTGGGCACGGTCGCGCCGCAGGGTGTGGCCGCCGATGCGCAGGTTGTCACGCACGCTCATGCCGGGGAAGGTCATCTTCCCGCCGACGAGCAGCGCGACGCCGAGGTCGATGATCTGTTCGGGCTCCAGGTAGGTGCAACTCGCGCCGAACAGCCGGATCACGCCCCGGTGCGGGTGATCGAGGCCGGACACGGCGCGCAGCAAGGTGGACTTGCCCGCACCGTTCGTCCCGAGCAACGCCACCATCTCGCCCTCCGCCACCTCGAGGTTGACGTCGAAGAGCACCTGGTTCGTGCCGTAGAAGAAGTCCAGGTTGTGCACCTGCAGAGCGGGGATGGCCCCGCCGGCCTGGCGGCGCCTGCCCTCCGCGTAGCGCTCGAGGACGTCTTCAATCACGAGCGTGATGTCCCGGCGCACGCTGCGCGAGCCGATGACCAGCAGTAGCCCTCCCACCGCACAGACAGGGGCAATCAACGTCAGGGACACGACGATGCCGTGCAGCCCCCCGATGGCGTCGGAGATCGCGCCCAGCACGACCGAGCCGGCGAAGCCGCCGAACACGAGGGAGTAGACGCCGAACATGGCGAAGCAGATCGTGCGCATCTCGGCCGGCGCGGTCGCGGCCAGCGTCAAGAAGATGCAGATCGCCAGCGGGGAGACCGAGGCGTTGGCCAGGAACTGCAGCGTGACGACCATCCACAGCTGTGGGACGTAGAGCGAGAGGACGTAGAGCCCTCCGTACGCCGTGATGCAGATGCCGGCGATCACCAACGGCCTCTGTGGGGCACGCCGGAAGTAGCGATCTCCGAACACGTAGGCCAGCGGGAGGCCGAGGAAGGCCGCCAGCCCGATGATCGCGTAGATCTCACTGCGCTGGGCCGTGTCGAGATGGAACTTGTCGATGAAGAACAGGTTGCCGAAGAGCGGTGCGCCCGTCCCGGCAAACCCGAGGATCGCCACCGCGACCAGCTCGTAGTAGAGGGAGCGCACGCGCAGCAGCCTCGTCACCGCTGAGCCGAGGAGGACGCGGGGCGCCGTCTCCTGCTGGGTGTGGAGGTCCATCCCCGACGCCTTGAGAATGTGGCTGCTCTCGTTCGCACCCTTCTCCGGCTCGCGCAGCGTGAAGAGGGCCAAGCCGATCGGGACGCCCACCAGCGCGACCAGCAGCCCGTAACGCCAATTGTGGGCGATCGTCACGACATAGCCGAAGATCAGGATCCCCACGGTCTGCGACAGCGGGTCGGAGAGGTTGTGCCAGCTGAAGATCCTCCCTCGTCCCTCGGTGGGATAGGCATCGGCGAGATACGAGTTGTGCACCGTGTTGTTGACGCCGGTGCCCACCGAGGCCGCCAGATACAAGAAGGCGAAGGCCCAGACGTTCGGCGACACGGCCATGAACGCGCCGAAGCCGGCGAAGATGAGAAGAGCGACGCCCGCCACCACCTTGCGGCTGCCCCGGTCCGCCCACACTGCGAGGGGGACGGCCCACAGGAGCTGCGACACCTGGGCGATGAAGGCCACGGCCCCCAGGGAGGCGTTGGACATGTGGAACGACTTCTGCAGGTCGTGCCCGATCAGCGTGATCCCGTTGCCGAACGTGCCGGGCACGAGGGCGGCCGCGGTCATGAGCACGAGTGGCGCGAACCCCGACGAGCGCAGGATGCCGAGCAGCGGGGGCGGCTTGCCCTCGCCGGTGCCGGGCATGACAGCGACGTCCGCCACCACCTCGGGGTCCTTGACCTGGGTCACCGCCTCGCGCAACAGGTCGTCGGGTACGGCGAAGTCGAAGAGCGGCTCGCTCGTCGTCACTGCTGGAGGACTCTAACCTGACACGTGCGTCAGGGATCTGCCGCGAGTCCGGCCGTCGCCACGGTGAGCGGTCCCTCGGGCAGCACGGCCACCCGGGGCGCGCTGCCGAGCCGCGCCAACGCCGCACCCACGGCTCCGGCCAGGTCGTGCACCGGGACGAGCTGGGCGTCCCGGACGACGCGGTCGTCCAGCCCTTCGCTGTAGAGGTGCACCTCGGCGCGGGAGATCACGCGGCCCAACACCTGGGCCTGCCAGCGGTCGAGCTCCGGTGCCCCGGTGGCGCCCAGGAGGTCGTCCGGGGAGCGGGCCTCGGACAGCAAGCGCTCGAACGCGCCGCCGGCGGGCACGCCGTCCACACAGGCGGCGGCCATGACGACGATGCCGCGCTCGCGCACGATCCGCTCCGCGGCAGCCATCCCTTTCACGGCCTGGTACAGGTTGCGGTCGAGGGGGTGACCCCCGTTCGTGGACACGACGAGATCGAACGCGTCGCCCACATCGCGCACCGCCGAGGCGCCGACGTGCGCGCAGGCGGCGTCGTGCGCCGGCGTCACGGATCCGGCGAAGACGGCGGTGACGCGGCGGGCCCGGTTGATCGCGACGTCGACCGAGAACTCCGGCGGGGCGAGTGCGGTCGCGGCGCGGACGAAGTCGTGCACGGGGTTGCCCTCACGGGTCACGAAGGTGGCCCGGGGGTCGGCGATGCGGCGAGGGTGATGGGCTTCGAGGATGGTCTCCGTGGCAGCCAAGCCGGGACAGACGGCCTTGGGACCGCCGCTGTACCCGGCGAAGAAGTGGGGCTCCACGAACCCCGTGACGATGCGCACGTCGGCTTCGACGTAGTCGCGCTGCAGGAGGACCGGCGTGCCGTCCACGTCCCCCACGCGCACGTGCTGGTCGCTGCGGGCGTCGTGGTCGACGATCGCGTAGCGCGCCGCGACGGCCGGCCCGATCAGCTCGGACATCTCGTCGGCGGTCGCCTGGCGGTGTGTTCCGGTCGCGCACAGAAGCGTGATCCGGTTATCGGGCACGCCACACCGTTCGAGCTCTGCGAGCAGCGGAGGCAGCACCGTGCGGTTCGGCATCGGTCGGGTGAGGTCGGGAAAGACGACCGCCACCCGAGCCGCACCGCGCACCAGGTCCCGCAGCGGAGGTCCGGCCAGCGGCCGCCGCAAGGCCTGGGTCACCGCGTCTGCCTCGTCGGTCAGCGCCGGGGCGTCCAGCGGGAGGACGACCTCGGCGTCGTCAGGCACCTCAACCGTCGCACCGAGCCGGCCGTAGGCGAGGTCGACACGCATGGTGATCAGTACGCGGCGCTGCGGCCCGACTCGGGGAGCGACTCCGTCGCGTCCAAGACCGACAGCGCGACGTGGTCCGCCCGCGGCCGCTGGTGCCGGTAGAGCGTGACCATCTCGGGGTCAGGCTCAATGACGGCATCGACCGGGTCGATCTGATCGAGCGTGAGGTTCATGCCGAGGGCATGGCTCGCCAACAGCGCGGCGCCGGCGCAAGCTGCCTCGCCGGAGTGGCGTCGGGTCGCCGGGACGCGCAGGACGCTGGTGAGAACCTCGACCCAGAGGGGCATGGCCGTGCCCGATCCGCCCAGCGCCACGCCCTCGGCGGTGCTCCCGCCCAGGCGCCCAACCGTCACCACCTCCATGACGCGCAGCACGTCCCAGGCCACCGACTCGAGCACGGCCCGCGCCAGGTCTGCGGCGCCGTGCGCCGCCCCCAGGCCCATGAAGCCGGCTCGGGCGTCGTCGCGCCACCACGGGGCGCGGGCGCCGTCGAGCCAGGGAACGGCGATGACCCCGCGCGCGCCGGGCGGGCTCTGCGCCGCCAGCAGGGCGAGCTCGTAGGGCGTGCGGTCCAGCAGGCGGCCCAGCCAGGCCAGGAACGACCCCGCGGCGGACAGGCCACCTTCGAGCAGCCAGCCGCCGTCGGCCGCACGCGTGACGACGGCACCCACGGGCGCCGGCACGGGGCGCTCCTGCACGGGCACCGAGACGTTCGCCGTCGTGCCCCAGCTCACCATCGGACGGTCTTCGGACGCGCCCGAGCCCATCACCTCGCACTGTCGGTCGCCCGCACCGATCACGACGGGGACGCCGGGACGCAACCCGAGCTCTGCGCCCGGCACCGCCTTGAGGTTGCCCACGACGGTGTCCGACGCAACGACGCTCGGGAGCTTGCCCAACGCCGGCGCAGCCAGCTCGCGTACCGCGTTCCCGTCAAAGTCGTACAGCCCGGTGCGCGACGCGAACGTCACATCCGTCACCACCTGGTCGGTCATGCGGTGGACTACGAGATCGCGCGGTGCGAGGAGCACGTCGGCCGCCTCCAGGCGCCCGGGCTCGTGCTCGGCCAACCAAGCCAGCTTCCCCGCGACCGACGCGGCATCGAGCGGGATCCCGGTGCGGGCGCGGTTGATGTCGTCGCCCCCCATGCCTTCGGCCAGCGCGCGCGACTGGGCGCCGCCCCGGCGGTCGGACCACAAGATGCCCTTGCCGATCGGGTCGCCGTGTGCGGTCACCGGGACGAACGTCTGACGGGCGCCCGAGCACACGACGACGTCGATCTGGCTGAACGCGGCGGGGGCCATGGCCCTGGCCTCGGCGCAGGCGATGACCACCGTCGTCCACCAACGCAGAGGGTCCTGCTCCGTCCAGCCCACCTGGGGCGTGGCCGTGGTGAGTTCGGAACGGGCCAGCGTCACCAGACCGCTGTCACTCCAGACCCCCGCCTTGGTGACGCTCGTCCCGAAGTCGAGGGTGAGGATCATCGCTCGTGCACAAGGGCGCCGACCAAGCCGGCCATCTCGGCTGGGTCCGGGTCCTGGTAGATCGTCCGGCCCATCGCCATCCCGCTGCCGCCGCCTCGCATGACGTCGCGCACCTCGTCGAGCACCCGGTCCCGTCCGCCGTCGTAGCGGGGACCGCCGAGGAAGAGGACGGGAACGCCCACGCTCGCCACGATCCGGCCCACGGCGCGGGTCCGCTCGGCCGCCGATGCCGCGGCGGGTACGGGCACCTTGATGACCGGCGCACCCATGTCGTGCGCGATCACCGCCGCCAGGACCACGTCGTCGGGGTCGCGACTCACGCGGCCGTCCCGCCAGAGCAGCGGTTCGACGAGGACCTCGAGCCCGGCCGCCCGCGCTTGTTCCAGCACCTGGCCGAGCAGCTCCAGCGCGGACGCCGAGACGGGGTCGGCCAGGTCGACGCGCGTCATGTGCTTGACGCCGGTCCAGCCTTCGTCAGCCGCTCGCGACACGCTCGCCACCATGCGGTCGTCCAACTCGAAGACCGACCCGGCCAGCCCGGTGCGGTTGAGGGAGAGATAGGTGCGGTGTCGCGCGGTGATGTGGCCGGCCTCGGCGAGGCCGGACAGCGGCTGCGCCGTCGCCAGGATCCCGTCACAGTACGGGAGCGCCTTGGCGAGCGAACCGAAAAGCTCCTCCCAGTTCTCCGTGGTCAGCACCGCGCGGGCGCGATGGTCGGCGGCGAGGATGAGTGCCGGGGTGGGCAGCGGCCCCGGCGCCGTCATGTCGCTCCGGCCAGCGCGAGGACCACCTTGGCGAGGGCCGAGAAGTCCTCGCGGCCGTACCCGGCCGTGCTGGCCGCGGTCAGCAGCTGCCGCGCCGCCGCCGTTGTCGCCATCGGCACGCCGGTGCGGGAGGCGTAGGCGAGGGCCAGGTCGAGATCCTTCGCCATGAGGTCGGTCATGAAGCCGGGCTGCCACCCGTTGGAGGCGGGGCTGTCGGGAACGACGCCGGGCACGGGCAGCCGGGTGCGCACGGCCACACAGTCGCCGGTGGCGTGCGTGAGCACCTCGAACAGCTTCGCCATGTCGACCCCCGACTTGACGGCCATGGCCGTGGCCTCGGCCGTGGCCGTCATCTGCGCCGCATAGATCAAGTTGTTGCAGAGCTTGACCACCTGCCCCATGCCGGGACCACCCACGTGGACGACCAGGCCCGCGAAGGGTTCGAACGCCGGCTCGGTCTCGGCCAGCACGATGGCGTCGCCGCCAACCATGAGGGTCAGCGCGCCCTTCAGCGCGCCGGTGGTGCCGCCCGAAAGCGGAGCATCGAGGTACCGTGCGCCCGTCCCGCCGACGCGATCGTGCTGCTCGCGCTCAATCTCGGGGTCGATGGTGGAGCAGTCGACCACCGTCTTGCCCTCGCCGAGCGCGGGCAACATCGCGTCGACCACCTCGACGACCTCGGGTGAGTTGGGAACACAGAGGATCGTCACCTCTGACCGCTCGGCCGCCGCGCGCGGTGACCCGCCGTCGATTGCCCCGCGCGCCACGGCGGCGTCGATCGGCCCGCGGCTGCGCGAGGCAACCGTCACTTCGTGCCCGGCGTCGACGAGATGCCCCGCCATCGGCAGCCCCATGGCCCCGAGCCCGACGAATCCGATGCGCATGGGTGTCCCTCCAGTCGTGACCACTCAGGCGAACTGGGGCAGCCACTCGGCCGTGCCGGCCAGCAGCTGGTCGACCATGACCTCCATCTCGTGCAGGTCGCCCCGGCCGGCGAGCGGGTCGAGCGCGAACGCCTGGGCGGCCAGCGCGCGATCGCCCCGGAGGGCGCCCTCGACCGTGAGCTCCTGGGTCGCGACGTGGCGGCGCACGATCTCGTCGTAGGGGTGCGGGAGCACCCCGCGGTCGCGCCCCCGGACGCCGTCGCCGTCGATGACGCAGATCGACTCGAGCACCACGTCGGGCGGCAGCCCGACGCCCTGTCCCGTGTTCGGGATGTTCACCGGCGCTTCGAAGGGCTCGCCGGTCAACATGGCCTGGATCATGGGAGACGGCAGCTCGCCGGACTGCCAGGTCTGCAGGTCCTTGGTGCCGGCCAACCAGGCGTCGACGTCGGCCACGTACTGGTCCTGGTGCTGCTCTCGCCTCGAGATAGGTGTGAGCGCGATGTTGTACGCCGCCCCCCACTCGGACTCGGGCGTGAGCGCGAATGCGACGAACTCAGCGAGGTGCCGGTCTCCGGCGGCGGGGAAGGTGCCCCAACGGTCGAGCAGCGTGAGCTTGAACAAGTGCCGCTGCGCGAAGTCGAGCTTGGAGAACGGATCCGCCTCCGGGCGCCCCGGATACGGCGTCAGCGAGTCCAGCCCACCGACCTCCTCGACCAGCTTCCGCAGCACGTCGAAGCCGTCGGCGCCGTCCAGCTCGAGCGACGTGAGCACGGGGAAGTGGTTGATGCCGGTGACCGAGCACGACACGGCGTCGGCGGGGCGCCCCATGGCGATTGCGAAGTCCATGCAGAAGTTCCCGACCTCGTGACAGAGGCCCACCGCCTTGATGCTCGTCTCGCGGCACACCGAGCGGGTCAAGCACGTCATCGGGTTGGTGATGTTGTACAGCCAGGCCTCGGGGCAGTGCTCCTCCATGGCCTTTCCGATGCCCACCAGGATCGGGATGTTGCGCAGCGCCCGGTTGATGCCGCCCGGGCCCACCGTGTCACCGACGGACTGGAAGATGCCGTGGGCGGCCGGCACGTCGAGGTCGACGGCCATGGAGCGGAACCCCCCCGTCGAGATGCAGACGATGACGAAGTCGGCGCCGTCGAGGGCTTGGTGCAGATCGGTGGTGGAGGCGACCGTGGCCTTCGCGTCCATCGCGTCGTTCAGCTTGTACGCCAGCGCCTCCATCTTCGGCAGCGGCGCCGGGTCGATGTCCTCGAGGACGAGATGCATGCCGGCCAGGGCCGGCGTCCCGAAGAGGTCCGCCATCAGTTCGGGGGCCCACTGGTAACTCCCGCCGCCGACGATCGTGACCTGCGTGCTCACGCCGCCACAGTACAGTCCCGGTCGTGAGGAGCCTCCGGCGACGCGGTCGCCGCGATCGTGACGCCTCTCCGTTGAGTGGCCTGCACATCCGGGCCCTCCGCCCCGGCGACGACGGACTCGTCGCGGCGGCCTCCCATCTGTTCGACGGCCCGGCCAAGCCAGAGGCGACGGCGCGGTTCCTGGCCGAGCCCGGGCATCATCTCCTCGTGGCCTACGCGGACGAGCAGGCGGTCGGGTTCGTGAGCGGAGTGGAGGTGACGCACCCCGACAAGGGCACCGAGATGTTCCTCTACGAGCTCGCGGTGGACGAGTCGTTCCGGCGCCGAGGCATCGGTCGCGCGCTCGTCGACCAGCTGGCTTCGGTTGCCCTCGCCGGCGGCTGCTACGGCATGTGGGTCATCACGGATCACGACAACGAGGCCGCGCGCGCGACGTACGAGGGTGCAGGCGGGGTGCCCGAGGCGGATCAGGTCGTGGAGGTCTGGACTTTCTAGGGTGCCGACCTGACGTAGCGGCGGTGCCAGAACACCTCGTCTGTGAAGCCCAGCCGGCGGTACAGCGCGTGGGGTCGTCCGCCGTCGTCGCAGTTGATGAGGCGGGAGCGCACGGGTTGTTCGCCGGCCTCTTCGCTCCAACGGGCGAGCAGGGACTGGGCGATGCCGCGGTGACGGAATGGCAGCCGTGTTGCCAGGCTGAACACCATCTGGTCCCGGCCGGTGTAGTGAGCGAGAACGGCGACGCCCTCGGCCCCGAGCCGGGCCAGCTGATAGCGGCAGATCGGCCACTCCGCCTGTCGTCCGGCCACTTCCGTCGCGAGCCGCTCGGGATCAGGGTGCTCATCGGCGTCGCTGAAGCCTTTGATCCTGATCGTCTCCCACTCACGGAGTTGCGCCAGGTCGGACACGTCCTCAACGGCCAAGCCATCGGGCCCGGGGTGGGCGCGGACCGGGCCGACCAGCGCGAGGACCACCGTGTCTCGGACCGGTTCCAGCCCTGCTGACGTCAGTGCGGGCGTCAGCCGCTCGGCCCGGGCGCGGTCGTCGACCCACACCTCGAAGGCCGAGGCTCCATAGAAGTCGGCTGCCGCGTCGAGGCAAGCCGCCACTCGTTCGGGTGCGTCCTCGGTCAGCACGAGCCGTTTGAGCTCGGCCCGGTCCGAATCGGTCAAGAACCCGTACGACACGGGGAGCACCGAGAGGCCGATGGCGGGCGTCGAAGCGGTGTACCAGCTCCGCACCTGGCCGCTCACGGCATCGTGTTCTGGGTGACGTGGCACTCAGGCCGCCCGGTACGCGCGTTCGGCTCCGAGCAC
>JBPYFR010000256.1:0-2399 GCA_051985685.1 Acidimicrobiales bacterium | reverse complement strand
CGGCTGATCAACGAGCGGTTCGGCAAGTTCTGGGGCGCGTTCTCGGTCGGCGACCTCTTCATCTTGAACTTCCTCACCATCGCAACGGAGTTCATCGGGATCAACCTCGCCCTCGCGTACTTCGGGGTCAGCAAGTACATCTCGGTCCCGATCGCCGCTGTGGCATTGGTGGTGATGACGGCGACAGGAAGCTTCCGGCGGTGGGAGCGGTTCATGTTCGTCTTCATCGTCGCCAACTTCCTGGTCATACCCCTGGCCGTCCAGAGCCATCCCTCGGCCTCGGCCTTCTTCCACGGGCTGACCGTCCCGGGAGTGCAGGGCGGGTTCACCTCGACGTCGGTTCTGCTCATCATCGCGATCGTCGGCACGACCGTGGCCCCGTGGCAGCTCTTCTTTCAGCAGTCGAACATCGTCGACAAGCGCATCACGCCGCGCTGGATCAACTACGAGCGCGCCGACACCGTGCTGGGCTCGCTCGTGACGGTGTTCGCCGCGTCGCTGCTCATGGCGATCGTGGCGTCTGCGTTCGCCCACACCTCGCTGGCCGGGAACTTCACCAACGCCGGGGGCGTCGCGCACGGACTGCAGCACTACGTCGGGGGCGCCGCCGGCACCATGTTCGCGATCATCCTGCTGAACGCCTCTCTGATCGGTGCGGCCTCCGTCACGCTTTCGACGTCTTATGCGTTCGGCGACGTCTTCGGGGCGCGCCATTCATTGCACCGGTCCTGGCGCGAGGCGAAGTTCTTCTATGGCGCCTTCACCGGCATGGTCGTGTGCGCCGCCGGCATTGTGATCATCCCGGGCGCACCGCTCGGGCTCATCACCGTCGCCGTGCAGGCGCTGGCCGGCGTCCTCCTGCCGAGCGCCACGGTGTTCCTGCTCTTGCTGTGCAACGACTCGGAAGTCCTCGGGCCTTGGGTCAACCGGCTCTGGCTCAATGTCGTGGCCGGCATCATCGTGTCCGTCCTCCTGCTCATGTCGCTGGTCCTGATGGCGACGACGCTGTTCTCCGGCCTCAATGTGACCGACGTCGCCCTCGGCCTCGGTGCCGTTCTCCTCGTCGGGTACGCGGTGACCGGGGTGATCCTGCTCAGGAACCGCCGCACTCGGCCGCGGCCCGAACCGATGTCCAAGGAACGCCGGGCCAACTGGCGCATGCCGCCCCTGAACCTGCTGAACAGGCCGAAATGGTCCAAGGGCCGGCTGGCGACCATGTACCTCTTGCGGGGCTACTTGGTGGTCGCGGTGATCCTGCTGCTGGTCAAGGCCATCCAGCTCGGATTGAGCGGAAAGAGCTGACGCCGCAAGAGCCTCACGTCGCAACCGTTCCGGCCGACGATCATCGCCGCCGCGATCCTCGGCATGATGTGCCCGTGCCAGCGCGGAGCGGCGGATTGTTGCTGTACCGGAGGTCGGACTCGGGGGTGATCGAGGTCCTGCTCGTGCACCCGGGCGGTCCGTTCTGGGCGAGCAAGGACCATGGGGCATGGTCGATCCCCAAGGGGGAATACGAGGAGGAAGAAGATCCCCTCGCGACCGCGTTTCGTGAGTTCCAGGAGGAGACGGGCCAGGCGCCACCCGACACGGCGCCCATCCCCCTCGGGGAACACGTCCAACCGAGCCGCAAGAGGGTCACCGCCTGGGCCCTGGAGGGCGACGTCGACGTGACGCATGCGACGAGCAACACCTTTGTCATGGAATGGCCGAAGGGATCGGGCCGGATGAGAGAGTTCCCCGAGGTCGATCGGGTTGAGTGGGCCACGGTGGCCACGGCGCGTCGAAAGCTCTTGCGGGGACAGGTTCCGTTGCTCGACCGTCTCATGGACGAGCTGCGTGCCCGCCACGGCACGGTCACGGAAGGGGACGACCGCGGAACGAAGTGATGCACCTGACTACACCGACATGGCCAGGCGCGCTCCCTCCAGAAGATCCGCGCCGGCTGGAGTCGCCTCGGGATCGAGCAGCCACTGCACCATGTACCCGTCGAACACGGCGATGAAGAACGACGCGACCGTTCGCGCGATCTCCTCGGATGCGTCCGGGACGACGGCGACGATGCCCTCGACGATCCGGCGGCGCATCTCTTCGTAGCCCTCCGCGAGGCGGGCCCGCAGCGAGTCGCTCCGCTGGGCCTGCGCCAACGCCTCGACGAACGCAACGAGCAGAGTCCGAGCGTGCTCGTCCCGCAGCATGTCGGTCATGGTGACCCACGCGGTGGCCACGGCCTGGCCCGGGTCGGTTCCCTCGGCGCCGACCGCTCCGGCCAGGACGAGCACCCTGTCCGTGTACTCGATGGCCAGGTCGTCCATCGCCTGCACCAACAGCGCCTCCTTGGAGCCGAAGTGGTACCCGATCGACGCCAGGTTCGTCCCCGACTCCGCGACGAGATCCCGGGC
>JBPYFR010000255.1:0-11198 GCA_051985685.1 Acidimicrobiales bacterium | reverse complement strand
CTTCCTCGGCGCTCCCCACCGTGACCCGGCGTGCCGGGACGTCGACGCCGGTGACATAACGACGCCGCCCGTCCTCCCCGTGACCCATGCCGCGTCGCTGCCCGACAGTGACCAGCTCGACGGCGTCAACCGACCCCGCGGGCCGCCCCTCGGCGTCGATGACGTCACCCGGATGGAAAGCAATGTGGTGCGCCAGGAAGCCCCGCCTCCCCTCGGTGCTCCCGATGAAGCACACGTCCTGGCTGTCGGGTTTGGCGGCCGTGCGCAGACCGAGGCGTCGCGCGTGCGCCCGCACCGACTCCTTGGTCATATCGCCTACGGGGAAGAGGACGCGGGCCAGGGTGCGCTGGTCGAGCATCGAAAGGACGTAGGACTGGTCCTTCATGGGGTCGGCCCCGCGGCGAAGGCGCCACCGCACACCGCCGTCCCGCCGGACGCGGGCATGGTGCCCGGTGGCCAGGTGGTCGAACCCCAACCGGTCGGCCCGGGCCAGCAGGCGGTCGAACTTGATGGACCGGTTGCATTCGATGCACGGGTTCGGCGTCCGACCCCGCACGTGCGCGTCTACGTAAGGGCCGACGACGTGGCGGTCGAAGTCCTCCGTGAGGTTGAAGACGTGGTGAACGATGCCGATCTGCTGCGCCACCCGGCGTGCATCGTCGACGTCGCCCACGGAACAACAACCCGAGTCCGAGAAGCCACCCCACAGCTTGAGCGTGGCGCCGACCACGTCATGGCCCTGTTCCACCAGGAGCGCGGCCGCGACGGACGAGTCGACGCCCCCCGACATGGCAACGAGCACCCGCATCCGAACAGTGTGCCACCGCGGTCAGACACGCCGGCGCAGCGCGGCCACGACACCGGGCACGACTGACAGCGCGCGATCGACGTCGGCGTCCGTGGTCTCGTGGCCCAGCGTAAAACGGACGGCCCCCGCCGCGAGCTCGGGCGGGACGCCCATGGCGGTCAGCACGTGACTGGGCTGCAGAGCACCGCTGGCACAGGACGAACCTCCCGAGGCGCAGACACCCTTGTCTCCGAGGGCGACCAGGAGTTCTTCCCGCTCCACCTCGCCGATGCACAGGTGCAGGTGCCCCGGCAGCGTGGGGACGCCCTCGGGCACGGTCCGGACCGCCCCGGCCACCGCAGCACAGAGACCCTCGCCCAATCGGTCCCGCAGCGCGGCCACCCGCTTCGCCGCGGCATCCCGCTCTGCCGCGGCGAGCCGAAGGGCCAAGGCCAGACCTACGACGCCCGCCACGTCCTGGGTCCCGCTGCGCCGCTCGCGCTCCTGGCCGCCGCCGTACTGACGCGGCACGAGCTCCACCCGGGGCGACACCGCGAGCGCGCCCGTGCCCACCGGACCTCCCACCTTGTGTGCGCTCAGTGACACCAGGTCCGCGCCAGCCGTGACGGACCCCACGTCGAGGTAGCTCGCGGCCTGCACGGCGTCTGTGAACACCACGGCCTGCGCAGCGCGCCGATGCACCGCCTCGACGACGTCGTTCACGGGTTGCGTCACGCCCGTCTCGTTGTTGGCCGCCATGAGAGCGACCAGACTGACGCGCGACGAGAGTGCCTTCGTCAACATCTCCGGTTGGATCACACCCCCTGCGTCCACCGGGAGCAGGCGCACCTCGACGCCCGCCTGGGCGGCCGCCCGGCACGACTCCAGCACCGCCGGGTGCTCCACGGCCGAGCAGACCACCACGGCCTCGCCGTGTGCGCGCAGTGCGGCCTCGACCGTGCCAAGGACGGCCAGGTTGGCCGACTCAGTGCCACCCGAGGTGAAGACGACCTCGCCGGGATCGCGGCCGAGGAAGGCAGCGACCTCGTCCCGTGCCTCCTCCAACATGCGGCGGGCGCGCTGGGCGGGCGGATGGCTCCCGGTCGGGTTCCCGAGCAGGGACGCGTGCACCTCCGCCATGGCCGCCGCCACTTCCGGCCGCAGGGGTGTCGTCGCGGCGTGGTCGAGGTAGGTGATCACGCCGCTCATTGGATCGGGACGAGGGTGAGGTGACGAGCGCGGCTGACCATGGGCTACGCGATCCAGACGGTCTTGGCGTTGGTGAACTCCTTGAGGCCGAGCTCCGAGAGCTCACGGCCGAAACCCGATCGCTTGACACCACCGAAAGGCAGCTCGGGCGTCGACGCCACCATCGCGTTGACGAACACGGCACCGGCCTCGAGGCCCTCGACGCAGCGCCGCACTTCGTCCTGGTCTTCCGTCCAGACGCTGGAGCCGAGGCCGAAGGTGGTCGCGTTGGCCGCTTCCACAGCGGCGTCGAGATCGGACACCCGGAGCACGAGGGCCACGGGGCCGAAGATCTCCTCCTTAGCCACCGCCATGTCCATCGTCACCCCCGACACCACCGTCGGGGCGAAGTACCACCCGTCGCCGTCGGGGATCTTTGCGCCCGCATGAACCGTGGCCCCTTGTGCGCGCGCAGCCTCGACCTGCGCCACGAGCTCGTCCCGCTGGACCTCGGTGACAATGGGACCGATGTCGGTCGCGGGTTCGAACGGATCCCCGACGACGAGCGCGTCCATCGCTTCGGTGAAGCGGGCGAGAAACTCGTCTGCCACCTCATTGACAACGATGAATCGCTTGGCCGCGATGCACGACTGCCCATTGTTCTGCACGCGGGCCGTGACGGCCGTACGAACGCACGCGTCGAGATCGGCCGAGGAGAGCACGAGGAAGGGGTCGGACCCGCCCAACTCGAGCACGCTCTTCTTCAGTGCGTGACCGGCGCTGGCGGCCACCGACATGCCCGCCCGCTCACTACCGGTCAGTGTCACCGCGGCGATGCGCGGATCCTCAATGATCGGCGCGATGTCCTTGGCTTCGACGAAGAGGGTCGTGAACACTCCCGCGGGCAGACCGGCCCGGCGGAAGAGGTCCTCAATGGCGAGCGCCGTCTGCGGCACGTTGGAAGCGTGCTTGAGCAGGCCAACGTTTCCGACCATGAGAGCCGGCGCCGCGAAGCGGATGACCTGCCACAGTGGGAAATTCCACGGCATGATGGCAAGGACGGGCCCGATCGGCTGGAAGTGCACGTAAGACTTTGACGCGCTCGTCGGAATCGTCTCGTCGGCGAGAAGGCGCTCTGCGTTGTCGGCGAACCAGCGCAATGCAACTGCACTCTTCGAAACCTCGGCCTTCGCAGCCGCAAAGGTTTTACCCATTTCGGTCGTGAGGATCCGCGCGACGTCGGGCACTTCACCTTCGAGCAATTCGGCTGCCGTTATGAGGTGTCGCGCTCGTTCGGCGTACGACGATGTCTTGTACTCGGCGAACGCGGCCACGGCGCGATCGAGCAGCGCATCCACCTCGTCGGGGGTCAGAGACGGGAAGACCTGCTCCGTCTTCCCTGTGGCGGGGTTGATGGTGGCGAAAGGCACGATCCCGTTCTAGTTCCCCCTCGGGAAACGTTGGGACAACGACCCCGGGGACCTCCTAGGTAGCGACGCAGGCCGTGGGCCGCCTGTAGGGGCATCTTGCACCCGGGCGGCCCCCCGGTAGGGCGCGTCGTGTAGCCAGGTCGTGGGGTAGGCAGGGCAAGGCCGCCGGAGGCTGGTGTCGATGCCGCGGAGCCGACGAGCGTGCCACCATGGCTGACCATGAACGCCGACGTCGAGCGCGCCCGGGAGCTGCTGCAGCGGGCGCGCCGCGTCGTGGTCCTCACCGGCGCGGGGATCTCGACCGACTCTGGGATCCCGGACTTCCGTGGGCCCGAAGGGGTATGGACGAAGGACCCCGCGGCGGAGAGGAGGGCCAACATCGAGGTGTACGTGAGCGACCCCGATGTGCGTCGGCATTCGTGGCAGCAACGCCTCACGTCGCGGTTGGGAGAATCCGAGCCGAATGCGGGGCACCGAGCCTTCGTCGAGCTGGAACGGAGCGGCCGCTTGGACACGCTTATCACCCAGAACATCGACGGCCTGCACCAGAAGGCCGGTACGAGCCCGAGCCGAATCGTGGAGATCCACGGCACGACGCGCGAGGTGGTCTGTCTGCGCTGTGGCGACCGTCAGCCCGCCGAGCCTGTGTTGGCGCGGGTGCGCGCCGGCGAGGCCGACCCGTCTTGCACTGGGCCAGGCTTCGACGGCGCGGCTTGCGGTGGGATCCTCAAGACGGCCGTCATCAGCTTCGGACAGAGTCTCGTTCCCGAAGACCTGATGCGGGCCGAAGCCGCCGCGGCGGGATGCGACCTTCTATTGACGGCCGGCTCGACATTGGGCGTGTTCCCCGCCGCCGGCGTGGTGCCGCTCGCTGTACGTCACGGCGCGGTGGTGCTGATCGCGAACGGAGGCCCGACCGAGATGGACTCGTTGGCCGACGTCGTGATCTATGGATCGCTCAGCGAAAACCTGCCCGCACTGGTCGACGGGCTCGAGGCCGTTGGCTGACTACTTCTTCTCGTTGGTGATCCCGGCGTCATGCGCGCCCTTGGCCTTGCGCCGGGGCTTGAGCGCGAACCACCAGATGCTCGCCATGGTCCCGAGCGTCACCGCGGCCGCGGCGATCGGCTTGACGACCTTGCGGGCCCCGTTCGACGGCGCCCCGTTCTCCGGCATGGCCCGAGACCTTACCCTGCGACCCCGGACACCGGTTGATCCGGGACGCGGATGACGACCGAGTCGGGCCGCTGCCGCTTCTCGCCGAACGCGAGGGCCAAGATGTGCTCGGCCACCCAGGCGGGCGAGTTGAACCGGTGTTCCTTGGCGGCTCGGCGGAACCGGTTCACCTCGGGGAACGAGACCTCGTCCGCGGCGCGGATGGTGGCCTGCATGTCCGTGTCCACGAGTCCGGGCGCCAGCGCGTAGACGGACAGGCCGTGGTCGGCTTCCTCCAACGCCACCACCCGGGTCAACTGGTCGACAGCCGCTTTGCAGGCGCAATAGACGGCCCATCCCTCGTAGGGCTTGGACGCCGCGCCCGACGAGATGTTCACGAGCACGCCGGGCCCTGGTCGTGCGCGCACGTGGGCGGCAAACACGGAGGACCCGTTGAGGACGCCGGTGACGTTCACGTCCACGGCGCGGGCGATCTCAGACGGGTCTGCGTCGACCAGTGGTCCGACGGGTCCAAGCAGTCCGGCGTTGTTCACCCAGAGGTCGATCGGGCCGTATCGAGCCACCACCGCATGGGCGAAACGCTCCAGTGCAGCGCGATCGGTCACATCGACTGCGGAGAGGACCGGCACCTCGGCCGAGACGACATGACCGTCCCGTGCCGTCGGTCGCGTGCGTATGGCGAGCTGCGGCCGGTGACGGGCGCAGAGTCCCAGGTACATGCCGGACGCCGCAAAGTGGACGGCCAGGCCGGCGCCGAGGCCGCGGCTGGCGCCGGTGACCACGGCGACCTTGCCGATCACGTTGACGTGCTGAGTCACGTGGGTGGTCGGCGGGGGCTCATACCGATGCTCCTCTTGCTGGTGCGGCTGGTGCGCTTGATGCGTTGCGCACCGAGCGATCCCGGCCGTATTGGCGCGCTTTGGCGACGAGCGCGTCGAAGGGCCGTTGGTCCCCGCCCTCCTCGGGGTGCCACTGCACCCCCAACACGAAGCGCGCCGAGGGCAGCTCCACGGCTTCGACCACGCCATCGTGCGTGCGGGCAGTCGGGACGAGCCCGCGGCCGAGCTCGCGAATCGCCTGGTGGTGCGCGCAGCGGACGGTGGGGCGGTCGCCGAAGACCCGGGCGGCCAGCGAGCCCGGATCGGTCTCGACCTCGACGTCGCCAAACAGGGCGGGCGCCCGCCGGTGGTCGGTATGACCGACCAGGTCGGGCAGGTGCTGGTACAGCGCGCCGCCGAGCTCCACGTTGAGGACCTGACATCCTCGGCAGATGGCGAGCACCGGCAGATCGATCTCAAGAGCGGCGCGGAGCAGCGCGCGCTCGCCGGCGTCGCGGTTCGGATCGACGGCGTCCACCTCGGGATCGGGCTCCTCGCCGTAGGAGAGCGGGTCGACGTCGCCGCCGCCGGTGAGCACGAGGCCATCGAGGACCGCGATGACCTCACGGGCTCCCGCTCCGGGCCCGTCCGGCGCGGTGCTCGGGGCCGGAAGCAGCATGGGACGACCGCCCGCGACTGCGACCAATTCGAAGTAGGGATCCGGCAGCAAGGCCGCCCGCTGTTCCCACGGGCCCCAGCGGGCCTCGACCACGTAGGTGGAGAGGCCGATGAGCGGGATCATGTGTCGCCCCTGAACGACCGTGGCCTCGAATCCACCGGTCCAGAGTACAGACGGGCTGGACGCCTGCCCACGAGGCGGCCCAACATGGCGCATGCCAGGTCGCGAATTGATCGAGGCCGGGATCTCCGACGGAACGGTGGACACGGTTGTCGTCGCGTTTCCCGACATGTATGGGCGCCCGGTAGGCAAACGGGTGACCGCGGACTTCTTCAACAAGCACGTGGCGGAGGACGGAATTGAGGCGTGCGAGTATGTGCTCGCCGTCGACGTCGACATGACCCCGCTCCCCGGCTTCACGTTCGCCAATTGGGACACTGGCTATGGCGACGTCGTGTGCAAGCCGGACTTCGCAACGGCGCGGCATATCCCATGGCTACCGGGCACCGTGTTGGTGGTCGCCGACCTGGAAGACGAGGACGGCGCCCCGGTCGAGGTGTCGCCTCGCCAGATCCTGCGCCGCCAGTTGGCCCGGGCGAACGAGCGTGGCCTGCACATACGGTGCGCGACGGAGCTCGAGTTCTTCCTTTTTCGCGACTCCTACGAGGAGGCAGGCGCGAAGAGATGGAGAGATCTGACGCCGCACACGTTGACGATCGAGGACTACCAACTGCTTCAAACCGCACGCGAGGAGTACATCCTGCGCCGGGTACGCAACGAGATGCTCGGAGCGGACATCCCGATCGAGTTCTCCAAGGGCGAAGCGGGCCGCGGTCAGCACGAGGTGAACGTCACCTACTCGGACGCGCTCGAGACGGCCGATCGGCACCTGGTCTTCAAAAACGGGATCAAGGAGATCGCGGCCCAGGAAGGCCGGGCCGCCACCTTCATGGCCAAATGGACAATGAACGACGTCGGGTCGTCGTGCCACGTGCATTCGAGCCTGTGGGACGCCGAGAGCGGCGAGCCACTCATGAGCGACCCGGCGCACCCGAGCGGGTTGTCGGAGGTCGGCCGGCGCTTCCTGGCCGGACAACTCCACGCGGCACGCGAGTTGGCCTGGTGCGCAGCGCCGACTGTGAACTCGTACCGGCGCTTCGTGCCGGGGAGTTGGGCCCCGACGGCCGCGGTCTGGGGGGAGGACAACCGCACCTGTGGGTTCCGAGTGGTCGGAAGGGGCGACGGCCGAAGAGTGGAGTCGCGCATCCCGGGCGCCGACGTCAACCCCTACCTAGTGCTGGCAGCGACCATCGCCGCCGGCATCTACGGAATCGACCACGAGCTGGAGCCCGGGGACCCGTACCCGCGCAACGCCTACGAGGCGGACGACGTACCCCGCATCCCCTCCACCCTGGTGCAGGCGATCGCCGAGCTGCGCGGCTCGGCGGTGGCGGCTGATGCATTCGGCGCCGAGGTGCATGCCCACCTCCTGAACATGGCGGTGCAGGAATGGGACGCCTGCAACCGGCACGTCTCGGACTGGGAGTTGGCGAGGAACTTCGAGCGGATCTGATTTCTCCGGCAGAGCGATCTTCTGGGCGGGCGGGCCGTTGTGGCTCTGCCTCGGGTGGAGATCCCGTGGCCGCCATCAGCTTCGTGAGCAGGCTCGTTGGGGCTATCCCTCACGGTGTCCACCGTGTGACCGGGGCCTACGTTTGGAGCCGTGTGATGGTTGCCCCCCTCGAAAGCCGGAGCGGGTCGTTCAGGGCTTGGCGGGCATCCCCGAGTGCAGGCGCCGTCCGTTCAAACGCTTGTGGATGCCCTTCGTCTTCTTGTACAGGTTCACGAATTCCTTCAAGAGCTCGTCGTAGACCGATTTGGCGCCGAGGTCGGGTTCGTAGGTCGCCTTGACCTGAACCGTGCCGGGGATGTCGGCGATGGTGATGTGCCCGAGGGCCAAGAGTGTGAGCAAGCCAGCCCCGCGGACGTTGGCCAACACGGGGTCGGCCATTTGCCGAATCGTGCGGCCGGTCGCGTCCGCATGCATCTGGGACCACAGGTCCGAGTTGGCGCCGCCGCCGATGAATGCCAGTGACGTGAAGCGCCGCTTACAGAACTTCTCGACAGCACCGAGCAGCCACGCCGAGTCGAGCGCCACACCCTCTAGCACGGCCCGCACCATGTCGGCCCGGGTCGAGGACAGTGACAGGTTGTGAAAGCCCCCTCTGATCGTGCTGTCGTCGACGGGCGAGCGTTCGCCGTTGAGCCAGGGTGTGAACATGACGCCGTGCGAGCCGACTGGAACCGCCGCGGCCACGGCACCCAGCTCATCAAAGAACCCTTCCGGTGCATCATCTGTTCGAAACCGGTCGTCGGCGAAGAGCAGATTGTCCCGCAACCACGTAAGACAGACTCCAGCCGTCTCGTGCTCGTCTGCGATGAAGTACCGCCCCGGCAGGCCCGAGGGGATGGAAGCGATGTTCGTGAGGGCATCTGTCTTCTTGAAGGGAACGTGGCAGCTGATCCAGCTGGACGTGCCGATGTAGAGATGAGGGTCGAAATCCTCGACCGCACCCGATCCGACGGCCGCCGAGTGCAAGTCGCCCGTACCTGCAACGACCGGCGTGCCCGGCAACAGGCCCAGTTCCTGCGCTGCCTCGGCGGTGAGCCCACCCAGGACGCTTCCCGTCGGCACCAGCTCGGGCAACTTCTCACGTTCCAGTCCGGCCAGCCCCATCAGCCCTTCGTCGTATGCGATGGCCTCGATGTCCCGATTGTCGGTCACCCAGTGCAACGTGATTGAGTCGTGTGACGCCCGCGCCACGCCCGTGAGGCGCAGATCCAGGTAGTCGACGGGCTCGAGGAACAAGGCTGCGCCGTGGTACACCTCGGGCCGTTGCTCACGCAGAAAGTGGATGTGGCCGACTGGGTCCTTGCCCGAGTGACTCGGGATGCCGCCGGTGCGTTGTACCCAGCGGGTCAGTTTGGAGGGCGAGTATCCCTGGACGTTGACGGCGCCTCGCACACGCTTGCGCACGGCACGCGCGCCGCGTGAGTCCATCCAGATGATCGCAGGGCCGATCGCCTCTCCGTTCGGGTCGACCGGCACCGTCCCCGACCACTGCGCGGTGCACCCGACGCCTACGACCCGCTCGGGCCGGATGCCGCTTTCAGCCAGCGCTCGCCGACCCGACCCCACGACGGCGTCCCACCAACCCTGCGGAGACTGCTCGGCTCCACCGTCCTCGGTGAGTTCGAGGCCCACCCTCTGGAACGAATGGGCGGCGATGCGGCCGGTGGCGGACAGGACGGCCGCCTTGGGACCTCCGGTGCCCAAGTCGACGGCCAGAACGTACGTGTCCTCGGGGCCCGCGGGTTCGATCGTGCGGAGGGCAGTGACCGGTGCGGCGCTCAGGCCGGTGGCGGGCGGTGGCATGGCGGGTCAGCGTACTGACCCGCCTGCCTGCGCCGCTGTTGCGGCCCGGTCTGGTCAGTCGGCCAGGCTGGCCTCTACCTCGAGCTCGATCACGACCTTGTTCCCCACCACGACGCTGCCGTCGAACAGCGCATGGTTGAAGTTGACACCGAAGTCGCGTCGGTCGATGTCGGCCGAGGCCGAGAAGGCCACGACGGTCTTGCCCTCCTGCATGGACGGGCCCTCGCCAAGGAATTCGAGGTCGAAGTCCACCGACTTGGTCACGCCACGGATGGTCAGGTCGCTGGTCATGATCCAGTTGGTCTCATCGACACGCTTAAAGCCCGTGCTCTTCAGCGTGATCCTGGGGTGGTTCTCGACGTCCAGGAAGTCGTTCGTACGCAGGTGGTCGTCGCGCATCCCCTGGTTGGTGTGGATGCTCGTCGCGTCGACGCTTGCCTCCAGGGTCGACTGCTCCGGCTTCTCCGCCACCGTGAACTTGCCCTCTACCTCGGTGAAGCGGCCCCTCACCTTGGTACCGATCAGGTGGCGAGCCACGAAGCCGACCTCAGTGTGGGCTGGGTCGATGACGTAGTTGCCCACCTTGGGCATGGTTGCAATGCCAGTTGAATCTGCCATTTCTCTCTCACTCCTCGTTGACTCGGACATTCATTGATAGGATAATATCTGATCATACAGATACTTGTCAATCAATGAAACCGGGGATGCTGATAAGGTGAGCCAAGAGGGAGGGAGCGAAATGGGAACGGCGACCGTCCCGGCGATGGGCGGTGAAAGCGAGCGGCTCGATCCCAGTGCGGACGGGGGCTCCTGCGGGTTGCTCGATCAGATCGACGACGAGCGCTTGCGGCTCATGGGTCTCGTCGTACGAACGCACCGACTTCTCACCGACCGCCTCGGGCGGGAGCTCGAAGAGAGAGTGGGCATCCCGCTCGTCTTCTTCGACGTCCTCATCAACGTGGGAGCCGCCCCCGACGGTCGCCTCACAATGAGCCGGCTCAGCGCGGACGTCGCGCTCACCACGGGTGGCGTGACCCGGCTCGTCGACAGAATGGTCGAGGCGGGTCTGGTCGTGCGCGAGAACTGTCCGAGCGATCGAAGAAGTGTGCACGTCGTGTTGACGTCCGAGGGCCGAGCCGTGTTGGAGAGGGCGCTGGCTGCACACATCGAGAGCATCGACCGTCACCTCCTCGGTCCGCTCGACAAGCGCGACCGGGCTGCGCTCCAGGTGGCCTTGACGAAGGTGCTCGAGAGCGGCTGACGCTGCACTGGTTGAGGTACACCTGACGGTTCCCCCGAGGGGAGCCAGCCCGCCCATTCTGACGGCTCTTTCAAGGACATATAGAGAGAGGCGCGCCGACAAGGCGCGCGGCGGCGACCGTTCCTCCGTCGATGTCCGGAGCCTCCCACGGCGACACCGTCCCTGTTCCCTCAGCCGGCGAACTGAGCAAGCTCTCCAACGAGCAGCTATTGGACCTGGCCGCCGAGACCTCCCGCCGCATGGCTTCCCTGGCGGCCCGCTTCGTACAGCTGACCTCTGAACTCGATCGTCGAGAGGGCTGGCGTACCGAGGGAGCGACGTCTCTCGAGGCGTGGATCGTCGAACGTTGCGGCGCCTCGGTTCCGACTGCGCGTACCTTTGCCCATGTCGGTGAACGGCTCTTCGACCTACCCCATCTGGCTA